>JAJDGF010000037.1 GCA_030265545.1 Eubacteriales bacterium OttesenSCG-928-N13 | reverse complement strand
TCAGGATACCGAGATGCCGCCTGTGAAGGAAGAAGAACCCGAAGAGGAATTCAGGCTTCCCACCAAGGAAGAGGTCGAGGCGGGTTTGCTGGACAACGAGGACGAAGACTTCGTTGACGATGAAGACGAGGATGATGATCCCGATTTTGAGGACGATGATGAGCTGGAAGAAACCTTCACGCTGGAGGGCGGCATCGCTGACGCTCTGGCGCAAGACGGAGGTGAGGACTGATGCAGGATAAAAAGCAAGAGTACCGCATCGGCCCGGGCGTTTCGTCGCTGCTGATGATCTTTGTGTCGCTGTGTATGACGGCGCTCGGGATGCTCACCCTGATCAACGCGATCAACGACCAGAGCATGACCACCCGCAGCAAGGACGCCATCCATGCCTACTATGACGGCGCTGCAGTTGGGCAGAAGGAATTGGCGCAGATCGATGCGCAGCTGAAGCAGGCCAGGCAGACATCCTCCACCGTGGAGGAATACGAGGCTGCCGTCCATGCGCTCAAAAGTGACACGTTCAAGCTGGGCGTGGAATCGGGGCGTGAAGGGGACTATGTGCTGGTAGATTTCTCCGCATCCACCATTGAGGGACGCGAGATATTCATTCAGATAGAAGTGCCGATGATCCTGGAGGGCCCGCGCTATGCGATCGTGGCGCACATGCTGCAGAGCACGGATGCCTGGATCCCGAACGACGATTTGGATCTATTCACATCGGTTGAGGAACACGAGAATCTGGCAGACGGCATCACAATGGCCGATGATGATGACGAAGCAGAGGACGAGGAACTGTCCTGGGGCGATGATGACGAAGCAGAGGACGAGGAGCTGTCCTGGGGCGACGATGACGAAGCAGAGGACGAGGAATTGTCCTGGGACGATGATGACGAAGACGCTGATGAATCAGGCGATGAAGACACCGACGAGGACGAGTGACCAAGCGCGTATCAATTGTTATTTTTAACAGAAAAGAGGAATTGCTATGGATCTGAAAAGCATGTTGAGGGCTGCGCTGGACAAGCGGGGTTCGGATATCTACATTGTGCCCGGTTCCTATGTCATCGGAAGGATCGCCGGCACCATGGTGCCGCTGAGCGAGGAGCGCGTGCTGCCCAAGGATTGCGAGAAGCTATTGCAGGAGATCTACTCCCTGGCGGAGGATCGTCCGATGGACAAGCTGCTGGATGGGGGCGACGATGATTTCTCCTTCTCCATCAAGGAGATGGGGCGCTTCCGCTGCAACACGTACAAACAGCGCGGTTCGCTGGCGGCGGTGCTGCGCGCAGTGCCGTTTGGTCTGCCCGATCCGAAGACCCTGGGCATCCCGGACGAGGTGCTGGGCATGTTCAACATGAAGCGCGGCATGGTGCTGGTCACCGGCCCCGGCGGCAGCGGCAAGACCACCACGCTGGCCTGCCTCATTGACAAAATCAACCACGAGCGCTCCGGCCATATCATCACGCTGGAGGATCCGATTGAATACTTGCATCCGCATCGCAACTGCATCGTCAGCCAGCGCGAGATCATCAACGACACCCAGAGCTTCGCCCGCGCGCTGCGCGCCGCGATGCGTCAGGTGCCGGATGTCATCCTGCTGGGCGAGATGCGCGATTACGAGACCATCTCCACCGCATTGACTGCCGCGGAGACCGGCCATCTGCTTTTGTCCACGCTGCATACGGTGGGCGCATCCAAGACCATTGACCGCATCGTGGACGTGTTCCCGGCCGGTCAGCAGCAGCAGGTGCGCGTGCAGATGTCCATGGTGTTGCAGGCGGTCGTCAGCCAGCAGCTGATCCCCACGCTGGATGGCGGGCTGGCACCTGCGTTTGAAATCATGTTCGTGAACAGCGCCATCCAAAACATCATCCGCGAGGGCAAGGTGCACCAGCTGGACAACGCCATCTATGCTGGCGCGCAGCAGGGCATGCGCACGATGGATAGCGACATCCTCAAGCTGTATCGCGATGGTCGCATCAGCCAGGACAACGCGCTGCTGTATGCCACCAACCCGGATGCGCTGGCGCGCAAACTCATTTAAATCAAGGATTTGCATTGCCGTTTGAACAGGATGGGCAATGAGGAGGTGCGTGCCTTTTGGAGCATAGAATACAGGTCAAGATGTTTGGGCGGTTCGAGATTTTGGTGGATGGGAAGCCGACAGATGCCCTTCTTTCCAAGACCCGCAAAGGTCAAGCGCTGCTGCAGTATCTGTTGCTGCATCGCAATGAGGCCGTCCCCAACTATAAGCTCTATGAGGCGCTTTGGCCGAATGAGGAGTCCAGCAACCCGGAGAACGCGCTCAAGACGCTGGTCTCGCGGCTTCGTGCGGTGCTGGTCAGCTGCAGTGAGGAGCTGGGCAAGTGCATCATCACCAAGCGTGGCAGCTATCGCTGGAACAATGACCTGGGGATCGAGGTCGATCTGTTTGAATATGAGCGACTGTGCAAGGAGCTCAAAGGCGTGACGGTGCTGGGTCCGGATGAACTCAAGGGCTTCAATCAGGTGCTTGAGATGTATACCGGCAACCTGCTCTCCGGCATTGAACACGAGGAATGGATCATATCGCGCAGCATCTATCTGCACAATGAATACTTGCGGTTGGTGTATCAGTTCATCGACCTGCTCAAGGAAGCGCAGGATTTCGATGAGGTGATCCGCGTGTGCCGTGTGGCGCTGGACGTGGACGCTTTTGATGAGCGGCTGCATCTGGAGCTGATGGATGCGCTGGTCAAGACCAAGCGCAACAACGAGGCGTTGCTTCAATATAAGCACGTCACCAATATCCATTTCCGCTATCTGGGCATTCAGCCACCCGAGGGCATCCGTGAGTTCTATAAGCAGATCATCCGCGCTGGGCAGGCGCTGGATATGGACATCGATTCCATCAGCAAGGAGCTCAAGGAATATGACATGACCGGCACCGCGTTCATCTGCGAATATGCGGTGTTCAAGGAGATCTATAACCTGCAGATCAGAAACATTGAGCGCACGGGCGCGATCGTGTTCCTGGCGCTGATCATGATCACCAGCATGGACTATCAGCCGATGGATCCGCTGAAGCTGGATGATATCATGCGCGACCTGCTGGAGGTGCTCAAGCAGAGCCTTCGGAAGGGCGATATCGTGACGCATTTCAGCGCATCTCAGTACGCGATGCTGCTGCCCTGCGCGCAATACGACAACGGCAAGATGGTCATGGAGCGCATCAAGCGTGCGTTCTATAAGATCTCGACCAATTCCTCCGTTATGTTCAGCTATCGCATCGATATGATCAAGGAGCTGGACAAGATGGGCAACCAAACGAATGGGTAACCGCGCATTGATGGCCGTCAACACGGCCTCGTCACGCCACTGCGTAGCGCTCCTTGGGCATCCTTGAAAGCTGCCCTGCGGGCACCTTCCTGCGGATGATTGCCTCGTCGATTTGTAGGCCAATGAACCTGTCGGTTCAATAACCTACAAATTTCCTCGGCATTGCGCAATTTCTGCCCGTGAAGCGCTGCTTCACGGGCAGAAATTACGAGAGGAAGCGCACGCGGTGCGTGTCCTCGCCCGCGCACCGGTCGCGGGCTGCGGATTGAAGCTGGAGGGTTTTGACCCTCCAGACCTCCCTGGTCTCGCCGCGCTACTGCGTAGCACTCCTCGAAAGGGAACGTTACACGATTTCTTGTTCCACTTCGTTCCACGGGCAGAAATCGCGAGAGGTACGCACACGTGGTGCGTGTCCTCGCCCGCGCACTGGTCGCGGACTGTGGATTGAAGCTGGAGGGCTTTGACCCTCCAGACCTCCCGATGGGTCGGTTGGTTGAGCTTTCTGTTTCAGGCAGATGGCAACGCTGGAGGGTTTTAACCCTCTAGACTCCCCAAAGGAGTTTGGAAATGGCCTGAATTGTGTGATTCTTTTTCAGAGTGCTGTAACCGTTGTTGGTGTTTGGTAAATTGTGTGATTTGTGGCTGCAATGCGTCAAAACGCGTCGTTGTGTCCATAAAAAATTTACGCGCGCCATGAGTGATTTTCATGAAAGCCTGGAAAATGTAACCATAGAGTAACGCAGCTTCAGTATAATGATGAAGTAGTAGGGGAAGAAGTAACCCCTCGCACATAACACAAAATCGCGCCTGCATGAAAGAGGAGGCCATGAACATGAAAAAAATGATAGCAATTCTATTGGCGGTTCTGATGCTGTCGATGAGCGCGTTCTGCGCGCTGGCGGACGAGGCTGCGCCCGAACCCGCCGCACCGTCTGATTCCGCACCCACAAACAATGACGATGATGATTTCTGGCCCTTTGAAGGTTCGCGCCCGTCTGGTGGCGGCGGCACCTCGTCCGACCGTCCCGCAGTGACGGAGCGTCCTGTCTTCGTGTTTGATCTGAGCGCCTTTGAGATCGATCCGATCACTGGCTTTCCGATCGACCCGATCACCGGCCTTCCGTTCGATCCTGAGACCGGCTTTTTGATCGATCCTGAGACCGGCCTTCCGCTGGAAGATCAGGAGGCGCCGCTTCAGTATTGGGCCGCCGCACGCGAGATGTATGAAAATGATGAAGTTCCGCAGGATCAGGTGAACGCTAACCCGAACGCGGGCATCACCGATGAGCTGCAAAAGCCGGATAGCTCCGGCAACGTCGAGCATCCGCTCAATGATGTCATCAACAATTCTCAGATTGGTTCGGTGAGTGAGCCGGTCAACGCTGAGGGTGAAGATGATGACAGCATGATCTTTGATGTTGACCCGGACATCGGGCAGGGCACCGGTACGCGTACTGTCCGCATCAAGGCCAATATCAAATCGGGCACCGTCGTGGAACCCGGTACCGAAGTTCGATTGACCGCCGTGCCCATGGGCTATAGTGGTGTGAACTATAAGCTGCAGTGGCAGGTCGGCCCTAAGGGCGGAGAATTCACGAACATCCCCGGCGCGCATGGGCTCACCTATGAGTTTACCTATACCGAGGAGAACATGAATGACCAGTGGCGCGTTGTGATTCAGGAAACCGAATAAGCCTTAAATCGCATCAAAAGAACCGAGGCAATTGCCTTGGTTCTTTTTGCGTGTTGACGGGTATCGATACGCGGAGCTGCATGCATTATCTGTATGTGGCTTTTTGATTGCGTATTTGGCACAGTTTCGGCAATTCTACATTTTTTATGCATTATATGCCAACTTTTCAATCAAAATCCATATTCTTGAACCATTGTATGTTTACTTTTCCATCAAAATTGTATATAATTCGTATGGTATATAATTGATATATCTATGTTTGCATTTATCCCAATTGAGGCAGCAGGAGGCAGGATGGCAAAGCAAAAAACGCGGAAGGGCAAGCTCAGTCGCCTCTTATGGAGGCTGCTTACAATTGCCGCCATCACAGGGGCTTTGGTTACTGCGCTTGTGATGCTGTCCGGGATATTGGATTATCGGGCGGGGGAGCAGTCCTATGCCAAGGTGCGCCAGCAGGCGGCTTTGGTGCAACCGGTTGCGCAGCAGGACAAGTATCAGCCCAAGGTCGCGCTGGACGAGCTGTCGAAGATCAATCAGGATCTGGTTGGCTGGCTGCAGATCGATGATACGCCGATCGACTATCCGGTGGTGCAGGGGAATGACAACGATCAGTACCTGACCATCGCATTTGATGGGAGCGCGATGCGCAGCGGCAGCCTGTTTCTGGATTCGCGCTGCTCGCCGGATCTCTTGGACGCGAACCATCTGATCTATGGCCACAACATGCAGGATGGCTCCATGTTCGGCTCGCTCAAGCAGTTTTTGGCGCCTGCGTATCTGGCGGAACATCGGCAGATGCGGTTTATCGATGAGGAACGTACCTACAACCTGGTGCCCTACGCGATCTATCACGCCAAGGGCAGCGGTGGGGATTATATGAAGCGCACGTTTTCTGGCGAGGACGAGTACCTCACATGGCAGCAGCAGGCGATTTCTCGCTCGCTGGTCGAGATGGATACTCAGCCGGATGCTACGCTGCGCACGATGACGCTGGTCACTTGTCAGAGCGGCGCACGCGATGATCGACTGGTGATGCAGACGCTGATGCAGCTGGCGGATGGGGCAGAGGAAGGCCCCTGGGTCGCGGAGACGAACGATTGAGTCTGCTGACAGGACAGGTGGGTGAAAGCGCCCCTCGGCCGCAGATAGGACGATTGATGCCTGCTGGCGGATGGGGCAGAGGAAGGCCCCTGGGTTGCAGAGACGGACAATTGATGCCTGCTGATGTGGGCTGTACAAAGAGCAAATGAACATGAAGGCACGCGCACAAAAGGAGATACGAATATGAACACAAAACGCATTCAGTTGAAACGTTACCTGGCAGTGCTATTGGCGATGCTGATGGTGATGACATCCATGCCGATGGCAACATGGGCGGATGAGCAGGGGGATGACACGCCCGTTGCGCAGCAGGATGCGCAAAAACAGACTGAAGTCCCAAAAAAGGAAGAGAAGTCTGAAACAAAAAAGACCGAGGTCGAAAAGGAAGAAAAGAAGAGTGATGCAGATCCGACGGCGGTCATCACGCCTTCACCGACGCCCTCGCCGAAGCCTGCGACCCCATCGCCTGAACCGACCGTGGTCGCTACACCCACACCAACATCCGCGCCGACACCCACGCCCGCTCCCACAGATTCGGTGGATCATGATGCGAGTGACGATAAACCGACCGAAGTTCTGGACGGCGAGCAGGCGACCACCGAGGGAACCATTGCGCCCACGCCCGACGCCCGCACGCACTATGCGGCAGAGATGGAGATTGAAGACAAGAAGGTCTATTGGAGCCAGGCGTTTGATGCGCTGCTGACGCTCAAGAGCGATGCGAGCGAGTCGGGTGTGTATCTTTGGATTGATCTGCCCGACGGGCTGGTGCTGGTGGATGAGGAGGCGGAAAAGAAGGACGTTTATAAATCGTCCCTTCCATTCTTCTATACCGAGAAGACCAAGGATGGCGCGGCGGTGCGCATTGGCATGCCTGGTAAGCCGGGCATGCAGGAGATCACGCTGCGCATGATGTTCGCGACGAGCGGCCAGCCGAGCAAGCAAACCAAAGAGTTTGTACTGCGGCTGGGGGACGTGAATGGCAATGAGATCACGAAGCTGCCTTCCAATGGCACCAAGATCAAGAGCGATGTGATGGATGAGCTGGCGTGCGCGGTGCTCGTCCCGACCGAGGAGAATACGAATCAAAACAGCAAGGATGATATAGAAGAAAAGCCCGAGCAGGATCCCGAGGAAGACCTAGAGCAGGATCCCGAGGAGGACCTAGAGCAGGATCCAGAGGAAGATCAAAAGCAGGATCCAGAGGAAGATCAAGAGCAGGATCCAGAGGAAGACCTAGAGCAGGATCCAGAGGAAGACCTAGAGCAGGATCCAGAGGAAGACCTTGTGCAGGATCTCGAGGAAGATTCTGAGCAGGATCCCGAGGACGGACTTGAAACCGACGATGGTCTGAATGAAGATGGTGAGTCGTTGATGATGGCTCCCACGATGGCGAGGATGGCGATGTCCTTTGGGCTGCTGGCCGATGAGGGCGGGGACTACAACGTCACGCTGAGACAGTCGAACAATCCGTTGGATAGCTTGACGGGCAACATGATCACGATGAACGTGGAGATCTCATCCCAGCTGGAATCCATTACGCCCATCTATGCCTGGATTGACATGCCAGCAGGCGCCGTGATGAACACGCCGCCCGCGAATGGCGAGGAAGCGACCAGCAACGGCCTGAAGATGCAGTTTTTTGCGGGTGCAGAGGGCGAACGCGGCAGGCTGCGCATCGAGTTGCCCGCGGCCGGTGATGGCAAAACGGCGCAGGTTCGCTTCTCCTATCCGAATGGCATCACGCCGAATTGGGACGATGCAGTTTCGATGAGCGCCGAGGCGGGGGACGCAGACGGCGAGCCCGTCATGGTACCGGTTGAGGGGACATCCGCCTTCCGCCCTGTGGTGATGATCACAAACACGCTGGATATCAAGATGAATGCGGCATTCTCCTGGAGTCATATCAAGAAGAGCGTTACGGATGAAGCATTTATTGATGCTGATGATCCGAGTGCACTGTCGGGTCAAATCGTATACAAGATCCAGGCGGAATCAAACAATCGCGCGTCCAAGGGTGTGATCTGGACAAAAGAATACACGGTGACGGACACGCTCACGATCGACCCGAACTATGTTCCGTCCGGCGCGCTGAGAATCGAAGGCAACAAGATCCTTGCGGGCGATGAGACGCTGCTGACGCTGAGTGATGGGATCGAGCTGGAGGGCGCGAGCTTCGCTGGCGGGGCGCTGACATTCAGCTACACCCGCGAGAACGAAAACATCGAGGACGGTTCCTACACGGGCGAGATGGACGACATCAATGACACCGCCACGCTGAATCTGGGGGCGCTCAGCTTTCAGAAGGTGGACGGATACACCCAAACCAAGTTCACATTCAGCAACCAGGCGAAGCTGGATCTGAAGAGTGTGACGGGGAAGGATGCGTCCTCCGCGAGCGAGCAGGTGGACAGCTCATTCACGCTGTCAACGACTCCGAGCTACGAAAAGCTATGCGTCCCCGAATCGGGTACACAGGTGATGCCGGGGGATACGATCGAATACACCGTAGTATCGACAAACAACAATGAATACATCAGCAAATCCATCACCGTTACGGATCTGCTGCCCGCCGGTTTGAATTGCTTTGAAGCGTATGTGTTATGGAATGACGACGCGGGGAGTGAGCAGCTCGAACCTTCATCCAGCATGACGGCGACCAAGGATGTGCTGCCTGGAAAAGAGATAGAGTTGCACATGCTATGCACCGTGAAGGATGGCTATTATGGCGCCACGATCACGAACACGGGATCTGTGACGGTGGATGACGTGACGAATAACACCGAACCCGTCACGCACAGCACGCCCAAGCTCGGAATCGAAAAGGAGTTGGCGCTGTCCACCGACAATACCCCGGATGGCAGCATGGGAAACAAGCTCAATTCGTCCAATAACACCGGCTGGTTTGATGTGACGATTGACAACGACAACGCGATTGATCTGACGAACATCACCGCATCCGACGTGATGCCGGCTGGCATGACGCTGGATATGAGCCGCCTTACGGGCGGGACATTGGTGCAGGGTACGCTTTCGGGTGGGGACACGATGATGTCCGCCGTGACGGGGCCGACCGTGACCGAGAGCGGGGACAGTCTTTATACCTGGTTGATCGACACGCTGCCCGTGGGCGAGAGCGTCACGTTCCGCGTGCCCGTGATTCTGGACGAGGAGATTGTGTCCCTGATGCTCACCGAGGCTGATGTCCCTGGCGATCCGGACAATGGCCACGTGCACAAGCTGACCAACGAGGCGATGTGCAGCACCATGGACGATGGTCCGTGTTCCACCGCAGACATCCTGTATGTGAGCGATTATCAGGTGCTGGGCTTGGACAAAGATATGGTGGGTTCGCTGGGCCTAGACACGGATGCAGGCACCGCGACCCAGACCTATACCGTGACGATCGATAACGCGGGCAATTCCCCAGCGATCCACGATCTGGTGGACACGCTGAACGCGCCCTACGTGCGCTTTATGCTGAACAGCTGCACCCGCGAGCCGATCGCGGGCGGGACGCCGGAGACGGTGGGGGATCTGGCGCTCACGCTGGATTCAGATCTAAAGGCCACGCTCGATGACTTCACGGTGCAGAATGGATACGTCTACACACTGACCTATACCGTCACATTCAACATCGAGGATCTGGATGCGCTGGTGGCGCAGCAGACCGATTCCAACATCCTGCTGCTGCGCAACACCGCCGAATATGGCGACAAGGATGATTCGGTCTCCACGACCTATCAACCGAAGACCGGCTCCGGGCGCGCTTCGTTTGGGAAGGCGGCGCTGTTCGGGGACAGCCTGGCCGAGGAGGACTTCTTTGGCGCCTACATCCCGCAGAACACTGCTATCTACTACCACGCGCCCGCCTATCGCTATCGGCTGCTGCTGACCAATTTCAGCGATCAGCCCTACGTGCTGAGCGATCCGAAAGATCGCAGCGATGTGCTGCCCGAGGGCATTCGCATTCAGAAGAATGGGCAGGATCCGATGATCAGCGTGTGGACGTATGAGTTTGATGAGATCACCCATCAGATCGACAAGGACTCGCTGCAACCGGTGCTCAATACCCTGGTGTCTGTGGCCGTGAGCAGCCAAGACGATCCCTATCGGGATGTCGTCGTGGTGGATTATCTGCCCAATGACGGCGATACCTTCGTGGTGCCGCCGCTGACTGCCTATGCGGTGGATGTTGTGGTGCGTGCAGATGAGCCGCTGTTGGGCGATACCATTCTCAATGAGTATCAAGGGCATTCCCATATGATGAATGTGGAGCAGCCCGAATACGGCATCACCAAGGAGCGCAGCCGTCAATCGATCATCCCCTATTGCGATGATATGATCGCCGAGGACAACGGGCTGATCACCTTCTCGGTGGGTGAGATTCGGCAGACCAATCCTGCGCCCACAATGGATGTGCCCTCGCAGGCACTGCGCGATGTGGTGATCACGGATGATCTGGGCGCATTTGCACCCTTTGTTGGGCAGGGCACGAGCGGCAGCTATCATTTCGAGCTGGTCAGTGCGACGCTGGGCGAGGGCATTCCGGATACGACCGAATATGGCACAGCGCAGATCGTGCTGTATCAGGCGGACGACCAGGCAAATGCTCAGACCATTCCGTCCAATTTGCTTACTCCCATTCGCATTGAGCCGGGCAGCGTGCTTGCCTGGAGGATCCCCTATCTGCCGGAAGGGTTTGAGGTGGATACGCAGAACCCGCCCAGCTTCACGTTGCAGCTGATCAAGGACACTGGCACCACGCCGCTGATCAGGCAGACGGTGCTGAGAAATACCATCAATATGACCTTCAACGGTACTGAGCATACCGATCAGGCCCAAAGCGATGTGATCGTGGACGACACGCTGCCCACGCTGCGCATCGATAAGACGCAGCAGGTGTTTGCCGGTGTGGGCGATGCGTTCAGCGAGGACGCGGTCTATCGCACCAATTTGGATGAATCGAGCTATGTGCTGTATACGGTGACTGCCTCGAACGAGGTGAAATATCTGCCCGAGATGCCGGACGATCTGCAGAAAGAGTATCAGCTGCAAAATGTGACGGTCAGCGACCTGCTGCCCGATCACCTCACGTGGGACAAGGGCAGCGTGAAGGTGACCAAGATTTCTGACAACACAGGCGTCAAGGATTGGGAGTTTGATGGCGCGTTTGGCACCGGATCCCAGGGCAGCATCACGGTTGATGGCGCCACGCTGCGCTATGCCCTGCGCACCACGCAGAAGGGTGGCACCCAGTCCTTCTTGACGTTCACTCCGCCCGCGGACGATCGGGTGGAAAGTGGACCCATCCCGGATGGGCTGCTCAGTTTTAATGAAAAATATGTGATGGAGTTCAAGGCCAAGTTCGTCAACCCGCAGGAGCTGATCGGGGCGAAGGGCTTCGCGGCGATGGAGAAGCTGCTGACCAACGTGGCGATTGCATCCACCACCAGCCGGATCGTGGAGGACGAACAACCGGTGACCACCGAGGACGGCGTGCACTCCGTTCGCACCACGCTCGACCTGGTGGTGAAGTCCAGCCCGCTGCTGATGATCCGCAAGCTGGTGACTGGGTTTGTGCATCCAACAAGCTATAATGTGGACATCCCCGTCTATGGTGACGAGACCCCTGTGGCCGCGGATACCGAGGCAATCGCGAAGGTGGATGACATCGTGCACTATGCGATCGCGATATATTATCAGGGAGACGAGGATCACCCGAACCTGCCGCTTGGGAATATCGTCGATCAGTTGCCCCCCGGCATGGAGCTGGTGGGCTTGGGTCGTTGGGATGGTTCTGGCAGCGGCTTTGATGATGTGTTGACTTTGCCATATAATATTGTTGCGGAGAACCAGGGGAACAGCCCCGATTTCTTCACGGGAAACGTGAGCAGCATTGCGGATATACCCTATAACACAGATCAACGCATTGGTGAGCTCGACATCGAGATAGAGGCTGGCAATTACCTGATGCCCAGTGGTGGGGTGCTGGTGCTGGATCTGTATGCAAAGATCCTGCCGAACGCCAGCGGCCTGACCTCGTTCACCAACGATGCCAGCTACAGCTATGATAGCAGCGGAACCGATCAGCCCCCGATGGCCATCCCGACCACGGATGAGGACGGGAACCCGCTCCGCTTCGCGCAGGTGGACGAAGCGACGGGCACCATCCAGGGCGGAATGGATTGCGCCAAGACGGGCGATGGCAAGGTGTATTCGTCGGACGTGACGCTGGCTGTCAGGCTGGCGCATCCGGATGTGACCAAGCGCGCGGTGGCCTATACGACCGACAACAAGCCGACCGTGATGCCCAACCAGCCGATCGATGGCGACATCGATGATTATGCGCCCAAGATCCTGTGGACGATCCGCGTGAGCAATGTGAAGAACGGGGAATTGCCGCTGGCCGATATGACCAATTATGTGGTGGAGGATACGCTGCCGATTGAGTTCTCGGGCGATGTGATCCAGCTGATCTCTGCCAAGAAGAACGGCGCGACGGTGGTGCCTGTGCCCGCCTATACCCACAAAGTCAATGCGGATGGCAGCCTGAGCGCCAGATGGTCGTTCAATGCGACCGAGCATGCACTCATGCCGGATGAATACATCGAGCTTTCGTTCGCTACACCCTGGAAGGACATGCTGAACCAGTATCCGGGCGAATTCAGCAACGAGGCGAGCCTGCTGCTGAACCAGCCGTTCGTCGATGATCAGACGGATGCCGTGATTCGGGAGGTCGATGGGCAGAAGTGGCTCGTCACAAAGGAAACGATCACGATCGCGGGGGACAACGCCGCCGAATCGTATGAGACGGTCGCGGCCACCAGCAATAAAAAGACCACCACCGGCGACAGCCGCACCACCAGCCTGATCGCGACCGGCGCGCCGGGCAGCGATGCGCATTTCAGCATGTATATCGGCAACAAGTCCGAGGCCGATTTCAGCGGGGTGAGCATCATCAACCGCCTGCCCTACGTGGACGACGTGGGCGTGAGGAACCGGGTGCCGCGCGGCAGTCACTACAAGATGGATCTGGTGCCAAGCAGCATCGTGGTCTGGTTTGACGATGGCGTGAATGCGCCCTATCGCTTGCCGGCCAGCGATTATACCATTCAATACACCGAGAACGACGATGTTGATTTCTCAAATGAGGACTGGGAGGGCACAAACGACTGGGATGACATCTATGATCCGAGCATGCACAACGCGTTCCGCGTGGTGATGGATGGGCAATTCACGCTGCATGGAACCATGCCTGAGGAGCGCGATGAGCAGCGGCTGGTCGTGACGTTTGATGCGACCATCCCGCAGAGCGCCATCAATGGCCAGGTGGCCTACAACAACTTCGCCTATCGCTATCATTTCTCGGGGGTGGGCGGCCGCACGGAGAGCCTCACGCCCGAGCCGGGACGCGTGGGCGTGCGGGTGGAGAGTACCGACCTGGTCATCACCAAGAACGTGATCAATCCGGGCGATGGCGATGATACCCGCGCATTCATATTCAGGCTGATGATCGGCGATGGCACCAGCGACTATGCGCCATATAATGGCGACTTCACAGTAGGTGACGAGTTCTGTTATACCGGCGACGGTTTCATGAATCTGAGGGCGGGCAAGAGCGCGGTGTTCAAAAATCTGCCGCTGGGCTCGCTATATCGGGTGTATGAGTGGACGGGGGATGCATCCGTTAACCCCGCGCCGGACGATCCGATGCTGGTGTTGATGGGCGATCAGGAATCAATGCAGTTTGGGTATGTTTCCGAAGGCACGACACAAGCCTATTACGAGATGAGCGCGCAGAATGCCCAGGGTGCACTGGGTGTGGCGGGCGCTGTGGTGCAGTATAACAACAAGCGCCTCGCGGAATATCTGTCGATTGATTTTAAGAAGGACTGGTATGATGTTGATGCTTCCACCCGTCCGCATCTGAATCATGGTGTGTTTGATACCATCGAGCTGCGCGTGTTCGTGCATCTGAATGATGATGGCGATGACCACACGGGGGATGTGCCCGCGCTGGATCTGGACGGCTATAGTGCGTCCGCCAGCTTCACGGGCGAATCGGATCACTATGCGGGCACAATCGACAGGCTGCCGCTGACCGTCACGATCGATGGCACACCGCATGAATACGGGGATGGCGCAGGTCGGTTCAGCTATGTGGTGGCCGAATATGTGAATGGCGTGGCGGGCGTGCCCGGGTATGAGGTCGGTATCAATCGTGCATCCGCATCAGCACCGGCTGGTGAGGAGCCAAAGATGTGGGTATTAGAACGTGATATTCACAATTGCCTTTTGACCAAGCTGCGCATCGACAAGCAGGTGACCCATGCCGATGAAAACACGGACGATGCGTTTGAATTCTTGGTTTCTGTTGGCACCTCACAAAATCCGTCTATGCCCGCGCCGCTGCGCAATGCGCCCTATACGATCGTGGGCACGCTGCGGGCTGGTCAGACGAAAGACAGCACAACGGATGCCGATGGCAAATTCACGCTGTATGATGGCCAGACGGCGGAATTTGACAATGTGATATACCACGCTGCGTATCGAATCACGGAGGCGAACGATGCGACACCCAGCTATCACACGCTGGCGGCTGAGGGCACAGACACGCTGACTGCGAGCATGCAGGTTGAGGGCGAGATCCTGGGGGAAGATGGCACGATCGTGCATTTTGTCAACCAGCGCAAGGGCTATCTCAAGGTGATAAAGCAAGTCTATGGCGCAGACCCAGGGCAGACCGATTTCAATCTGGCGATCGCGCTGTATGAGGACGCAGCATATGAGAAGCCCTATGGCAATGATGCCTGGAGAACAGGGACTGGCGTGACATGGACGAACAACGTGGGCACATTCACGCTGCAGAAGCATGGCGCTGTTGAGCTGGGCGCGCTGGCGGGCACCTATTATCGGGTGTATGAGCCCGAGGTCGGACCCTATCTGGGCACCGTCAGCGAGGGACAGTTTAAGCAGAAATCTCTGGAGATGGATGCGGAAGAAATTGAGATCACCAACTTCGAGCAGCAGCTGCTGGAGGTGACAAAGACCGTTCCGGTCGCGACCAACGATGAATTCGATTTCACGATGCAGATCATGGTCGATGGTACCACACCCTATCATGGGCAGTATCGCATCGTGATCCAGGATGCAGGCGCGACTGCCATATTCGATCTGGACTCGACCGATTGGCTGACGACGGATGAGGACGGCAAGGCCAGCTTCAAATTGCAGAATGGGCAGAAGGCGTGCATCATGCTGCCCAAGGGTGCAACGGTGACCGTCACGGAGACGGCGCATAAAGACTATGTCACCACCGTGGATGGCGAAAGTGGATAT
>JAJDGF010000036.1 GCA_030265545.1 Eubacteriales bacterium OttesenSCG-928-N13 | reverse complement strand
CTGCAGCGCCTCCACACCCACCTTGGTCTTGGGACCAAACTGACCGTCCGGCTCGCCATCCAGGAATCCCAGATCCATCAGCTGCTTTTGCAGCTTCTCGGCCGCCGGGCCCTTGGAGCCATTTTGAAGCGTCTCATAATACGGATGCGTCACGCTCACCTGCGCGATCGTGATATCTCCACTGAGCGCAGGGGCAGGGGCTTCGGCATCATCCGCTTGCGCCATCGGCGCTTGCTTTTGCTGCGCGATGCGCATCTTGAGCTGCTGATCGATCTGCGCGGGCAGCGAATCGTCGATCTCATGCCCGGCCACCAAGGAGGAAACCACCTCGGCATACGGCTCGGACAGGGCGGCCCACTGATTGTCCAATTTTGTCACGCCCTGCACCAGCATCTGCACGCGCACATGCACCGATTGGCCATCCTGCGCGGCGAACGTGAGCGCCAGCTCCTTTTGCGTGTCATCCTCGCCCGCCTGGGTGGGCATGGCATGCAAATCATATGTAATGGGCAGATCCACCTGTTGCATCATCTGCTCCAGCACGGTCTGCGGCTCGGCCTGCACGGCGGGTGTCAACACGACCCACACCAGCGCAAGCGCCAGGATCATGGAAAGCAGGCGTTTTGTTCGTGTCATACTCATCCTCCGGTCTTCGTCTGTCGAAATTTGCTGCATCACATCATAAAGACGAGCGTGATTCTAAAAAGGTTGCCGTCAATTGTTGGCTGTTTCGCCATCTGCTGGCAGGGCGCGCGCCCTCCCCCTCGGGCGATCGATCGCAGGCCAGCGACACATAGTGTATCATATTCATTGTCTCCTACGCAATCTGTATAATATGTAAGTTTCGTTATCTCAGCATGTTGGCGCTCGTCAAGACGCCCTCGTCGACGTATAAGGCGCCGATGATTCAAATCTGCGATTTGAACCATCTATGGTCACCCCACAGGCAGACCTGCGAACCATTCCCGATGCACATGCCATCGCCCGCGGTGTGAAGCTGGAGGGGTGAGCCCCTCCAGACCTCCCATGGGGTTTGTTGACGGCTGGTTCACCAATTTTTCCCATTTGACCACAGATTTTTGATAAAAAATGCATATACAAAACATTCGCTTGCAATTCCGATGAAAACGGTATAATATATGAGTAATATCAATCGATCATCGGAGGTGCGCCATGGGCAAGGGATTCGCGATTGCGGGCAATATGATTGTAGATGTCATCAAGATGATTGAGCAATTCCCGGTGCGACATGAGCTGGTGAGCATCCTGGACAAGTCCTATACGCTAGGCGGATTGGTGAACAATGTGCTGGGTACGCTGACCCGATTGGACCCAGATTTGCCCATCCAGGCGATCTCGCTGATCGGCGAGGACACCGAGGGCGATCTGATCATCGACGCGCAATCACAGTTCAAGAATGTGGATCTATCGCTGGTGCAGCGCAGAGGGATCACCGCGTTCACGGATGTGTTGACCGAGACCGAGACCAAGGCGCGAACGTTCCTATTTTATCCCGGCTCGGGCGGCGAGTTTGACGTGGACGATGTGCCGATTGACAAGCTTCATTGCGACATCTTCCATGTGGGCTATGTGTTTTTGCTGCCGCAGCTGGATCTGCCCGATCCCGAGTATGGCACGCGCATGGCGCGGCTGCTGCATCGGGTGCAACAGGCGGACATATTGACATCGCTCGATGTGGTGAGCGAGGTGGGCGACCGCTACACAAAGGTCGTGCCGCCCGCGCTGAAATACACCGACTTTTTCATCGTGAATGAGCTGGAGAGCGGCAAGACGGCCGGGATCGATCTGCGCGATGCGGATGGCAGGCTGCTGATTGAACGCATCCCGGATGTGTTACATACACTCAAGGGGATGGGCGTCGGGCGTTGGGTGGTGATCCATGCACCCGAAGGCGGATTCGGTTTAGACGAGAACGGCCAATACATTCAGCTGCCCAGCTTGCAGCTGCCCAGCGGGTTCATCAAAGGCACCGTGGGCGCGGGCGACGCGTTCTGTGCGGGCACGCTGTACGGCGCATATCAGGGCGAGTCGATGGAACGCAGCATCCAGATGGGCATCGCGGCAGCGGCCTGTTCGCTCAGTGAGCCGGGCGGCGCGGACGGCGTGAAGCCAATCGCGGACGTGATGCAGCTATATCAATCGATGCCCAAACAGACGTTGGGCTGACAATCCCACCCGCATAAATTGATCAGGAACGGAGATAGAATCATCCATGAACGAGGCGCCATTGCTCAGCTTGGAGCATCTAACCAAATCGTTTGACGGCAACGAAGTCATTCGAGATATATCCCTCGATGTGCATCGGGGTGAGTTCATCACGCTGCTGGGGCCAAGCGGCTGCGGCAAGACGACCACCCTGCGCATCATCGCAGGGCTCACTGCGCCCGATTCGGGGCGCGTGCTGCTGTCCGGGCGGGACGTGACTGATCTGGTGCCCAACAAGCGAAACGTGAACACCGTGTTTCAAAATTATGCGCTGTTTCCTCATATGAATGTGGAGCGAAACATCGGCTATGGCCTGCGCGTCCGGGGCGAGAATCGATCCGAGATACAAAAAAAGGTGAACCACATGCTGGAGCTGGTACAGCTGAGCGGCTACGGTCAGCGCATGCCCTCCCAGCTATCGGGCGGGCAACGCCAGCGGGTGGCGATTGCGCGCGCCGTGGTGGTGGAGCCGGACGTGCTGCTGCTGGATGAGCCGCTGGGCGCGCTGGATTTGCAGCTGCGCCAACAGATGCAGCTGGAGCTCAAGCATCTGCAGCAACAGCTGGGGATCACGTTTATCTACATCACGCACGATCAGGAAGAGGCGCTCAACATGTCCGATCGCATCGCGATCATGTATGAGGGGCAATTCGAGCAAATCGGCACGCCCGCCGAGATCTATGAGTACCCGAGGACCCGCTTCGCGGCGCAGTTCATCGGGCAGGGCTCGCTGTTTGAGGGCGAGATACAAAGCATTCAAGGGGACACCTGTCAGGTGAAGCTGCCCTCCGGCACGATCCAAGCGACCTGTCCTCCTATGGGCGCCACGATCGGTGAGCGCGTGGCCGCCAGCATACACTCCGAGCGCATCCGCTATGACATCGCACCACAGCAGGGCTTCAACCTGCCCGCCAAGGTGCTGTCCCACCGCTTTTCGGGCTCCATGCTGCGCACCGAGCTGCAGTTGAATGCGGGCGAAACGATCACTGCGCTTGGGATGGAGGCAGTCAGCGAGCTGCCCCCGGTCGGCAGCGATGTATACATCCATTGGCTGCCGCGCCACTGCACGCTGATCAAGGATTCGTGAACGCATCATAATCACTGAGGTAATTAGATGCGATAAGAAGACAGCGGCTTATAGAAAACCGCACGGTTTTCCGAGCGCAAGCCTGACCGAATGAACTGATTTCACGCCGCGACCGCTTCGCGAAATCCAAATCCACCGCGCATGCCGCTGGATTTGATTGAACAGACATATGTGGATCATCTGATGGTTCATCGTATTGAGGGAGGACCTGAGCCGATGAGGCGCAAACCAAACAAAAAGGGCGGACTGCTGGCACTGATGCCGCTATATCTGTGGACGCTGCTGCTGGTGGTGTTCCCGATGGGCTACGTGCTGGTGATGAGCTTTATGACCAAGAACGACCAGTTCGGCGTGGATTTTATCCTGACGCTGGGCAATTATATCAGGCTGAGCGATCCATCCAATATGAACATCCTGCTCAATTCGCTCAAGACCGCGGTATTCACCACGCTGCTGACGCTGCTGCTGGGCTATCCATTCGCCTTCGCGATGAGCAAGCGAAAAAAGAGCCAGCGCAACCTGATCATGCTGCTGGTGATCGTGCCGTTTTGGACGAGTGCGCTGTTGCGCACCTATGGCTGGATGCTGCTGATGCGCTCAAACGGCCTGCTGAACAACGTCTTGATGGGGCTTCATCTGACCGAGAAGCCGATCCAGTTCCTGTACAACAATGGTGCCGTGTTGTTTGGGATGACCTATTCGCTGCTGCCGTTCATGATTCTGCCTCTGTATTCCTCGCTGGAGAAGCTGGACAATTCGCTGCTGGAGGCATCGCGCGATCTGGGCGCGGGGCGGCTGAGGTCCTTCCTCACCATCACACTGCCCATGACGTTGCCGGGCGTGGTATCCGGCTGCATGCTGGTGTTTGTGCCCTCGGTCGGGCTGTATTTTATCTCCGACTTGATGGGCGGCGGCAGCGGCATGGTGCTGGGTAACCTGATCAGCTACTACCTGACCACCGGGCGCGATTGGCCGATGGGCGCGGCGCTGTCGATGGTGATGGTGGTGCTCACCTTCCTGACGATGGGCGTGTACCGCAGGTTCGCGAGCAACGACAGTTTGGGGGTGTTCTGATGCGTACATTGAAACGGATCACGCGCGGGATCCCCGGATTGTATCTGCTGCTGATCTTGCTGCTGATGTATCTGCCGATCGTCGTGGTGGTCGCCTATTCATTCAATGCGCAGCCCAAGGGGCTGATGTGGACGGGCTTCACCACCGAATGGTATCCGGCGCTGTTCCAAAACAGGCAGATCATGGCATCGTTTAAAAACAGCCTGATCGTGGCCGGATGGAGCTGCCTGATCGCCGGGGTGATCGGCACATTGGGTGCGGTGGCGCTCAGCCGAACCAAGATACGCAGCGCAGCGGCGCTTGAAACGGTGGCCATGCTGCCCATCATGACGCCCGAAATCGCGCTGGCGATGGCGTTTCTGGTCACGTTTTCATTGGTCGGGCTGCCGTCCGGGATGCTGGCGCTGGTATTGTCCCATGCGACCTTCTGCATCCCCTACATCCTGATCATCGTGCGCACTCGCCTGACGGGTCTGAACCCGTCCTACGAAGAGGCCGCGCGAGACTTGGGCGCCGGCCCGGTGCGCGCATTCATCACGGTGATCGTGCCGCTGATTGCGCCCGCCATCCTGAGCGGCGTGCTGCTGGCGTTCGCGATGTCGATGGATGATGTGATCATCAGCTTCTTCATGGCGGGCCCCACATCGACCACCTTTCCGGTCTATGTGTTCGGCAAGCTGAAGACCGATGTGCCGCCCACGATCAACGCCATGTGCACCGTCACATTGGGCGTCACATTCATCGCCGTAGCCGCATCCCAGCTGCTTCGATCAAAAGGCAGCAACACGTAATCCTGTATCCCAGGCCGAAGGATTCGGCCATGTATATTAAGGAGGACATCCCCCATGAAGAGAGTTCTTTCGATCATGATCGCACTGTGCATGATGCTCATTTCGATCCCCGCGATGGCCGAGACCGCCAGCCCCGAGATCCTGGAATGGGTGCGCGCCCAGGCTGATGCGCTCAGCCCCGATCAGAAGGTTGTGAACGTGTTCACATGGACCGGCTACATCCCCGACGAGGTGGTCAATCAGTTCATGGACGAGACCGGCATCACGATCAACTATTCCCCGCTGCTGGGCGACAACGAAGAAGTGCGCACCAAGATCAGCGCCAACCCGGACATGTATGATCTGGTGATTTGCAGCGATTACATCATCGGTACCATGGCCGATCAGGGGCTGCTGCATGAGATCGACCCCGCGAAGATCCCGAACTATGCCAACATCAACCCGGGCTTCCAGGGCAAGTTCTACGACCCGGACAACAAATACACCATCCCCTACACCAACAGCATCCCGATGCTGGTGTACAACACCGCGACCTCGCCCGTCGAGGTAACCGGCTACACCGACCTGTGGGACAGCGCGTTTGAAAACAGCCTGGTGTGCGTGGCCGAATCGCGCGTCATCATCGGCATGGCGCAAAAGAAACTGGGCATGAGCTACAACGAGACCGACCCGGAGAAATTGGCGCTGGTCAAGGACGAGCTGATCAAGTTGCGTCCCAACATCGTGACACTCAATTCGGACACCCCTCACAACGCGCTGATCTCGGGCGATGCCTCGGCCGGCTTCATGTACGGCTCGCAGTATAACGCCGCGCGCGCGCTGATACCCGAGCTGCAGAACGTGTATCCCAAGGAGGGGCTGGGCTATGGCATCGACAACATCGTGGTGCCCGCCGGTGCGCAGCACTTGGATGCCACCTACATCTTCCTGAACTATCTGCTGGATGGCCAGGTGAGCGCCTACATCTCCAGCGTGATCTTCTACGGCAACTGCAACACGGCAGCGACCGAGTTCCTGCCCGAATCCTTCCAGGACGAAGCGCTGCAGAACCTGGATCCCCAGATGTATGCTGAGGCCGAATTCATCATGCCGCTGGATGCCGAAACGCAGGCGATTTATGATGACATCTGGATCTCCTTCCGTCAATAGTTTATGGCATTTACGAGCGAACAATTGAGAGCCATCACGGCGGAGAGCGGCAATTTGCTGCTTTCCGCCGCTGCCGGTTCGGGCAAAACATTCACGCTGGTGGAACGCATATTGCAGCTGCTTCGCCGGGGCGCCAACATCGACGAGATGCTGATCGTGACATTCACCCGCGCCGCCGCTGCCGAGATGAAGGGGCGCTTGATCGAACGGCTATCGACCGAGGATCAGGAGCCGCACATCGCGGAGCAGCTCAGACGCGTGGAATACAGCAGCATCCAGACGATCGACGCGTTCTGTTCGGATGTGCTGCGTGCGCACTTCGAATCGGCCGAGGTGGATCCATCCTTCCGCGTGCCGGACGATGCCGAGCTGCGTCAACTGGAGCAGCGCGCGTTGGAGGCGGCGCTTTCGGCTGCCTATGAACGGGGCGCGGATGCCCTGCATGCGCTGCACTATGGTCGCGGCGTGAAGGCGGTGGGCGAGCTGGCGCTCTCCTTGGTGCACTTCGCCCAGAACCGTCCCGAGCCGGAGAACTGGATGCATCAGGCGCTGCGTGACCCAACGGATGGCAGGTGCCAGCTTTGGTTTGATGAGCTGATGCAGGCCAGCCACCGCGAGCTGTGGGATGCGCTGGCGCTGGCTCGTTTTGCGCTGTCCATCTGCATGCTGCCGGAGGGGCCGGTCCTGTTCGCGGAGGCGTTGCAGTCGGACTTGGCGATGATCGAGGACGCGCTGAATGCCGATTATGATGGCTTGTGTGCGATGCTTTCCGCGCCCAGCTTTGCCAAATTGAACGGCAAGGGCAAGAAGGACGCATCCGCATATGGCTTGCAGCTCAGAGAGCAGGTGCAGGCGCTTCGGGATGAGGCCAAGAAGGCCATCAAGAGGGTGGCATCACGGCTGATCCCGCGCGATATGGCGCTGATGGATCTGGTGCAGAACCAGCCCGCACTGGATGCGCTGCTCGATCTGGCGCTTGATTTGAATGCGCGATTGACTGCGCTCAAGGCGGAAAAGTCGGTGCTCAGCTTCTCGGACGTGGCGCATGGCGCGCTCCGTGCGCTTCGCAATGAGCATGTATCCGCCTCCATGCGCGCGCACTTCAGCCACATCTTCGTGGACGAATATCAGGACGTGAGCGAGCTGCAGCAGGTGTTGATCGACTGCATCGCGCGCCCGGACAATGTGTTCATGGTGGGCGATGTGAAGCAGAGCATCTATCGGTTTCGGCAGGCTGAACCCTCGCTGTTCACCCGCACGCAGCGCGATTATCGGGATGCCGAGGGTGGCCAGCTGATCGCGCTGACGCAGAATTTTCGGTCGCGCAAGGCGGTGCTGGATTTCACCAATGCGGTGTTTGAGCGCGTGATGGTGGGTGGCGAAAGTGAGATCGAATACGATCAAGACGCACGATTGAATGCAGGCAAGGCCTTTGAAGGGAACGATCCGCCGATCGAGTTCGCGCTGCTGAATGGCGCGGGCATGCCCATATCGGAGGAGGCCATGGACGCGGATCTGGAGGCCGAGGAGCACAGTAAGGTCGAGTGCGAGGGCATCTGGATCGCGAACCGCATTCGGCAGCTGATGCAGTCGGAGCAGACCTATGATGGCAAGCTCAATGCATGGCGCCCCTATCGTTACAGCGATTTCGCGGTGCTAGTGCGCACGCGCGCGCCCATGAACACGCTGGAGCAGATGCTCAGCCGCGCGGGTATCCCCGTGTATGCCGATGTGGGCAGCGGCTATCTGGATCGACTGGAGGTCAAGGTGCTGCTCTCGCTACTGACCATCATCGAAAACAGGCGGCGAGATCTGGAGTTGCTGAATGTGCTGCGCTCCCCCATCGTGGATCTGAGCAGCGCGCAGCTGGCCGAGATTCGGCTGGCAGGACGAAAAGAGGGCTCCTATCGGGATGCCCTGATCCGCTATATGGAGATGGATCTGCCGCTCAGTCACACGCTGCGCGAGTTTGAACAGAAACTGGATCGCTGGCGCGTGTTGTCCCGTGCGCTGCCGCTGCACGAGCTGATCGATACCGTGATGCGCGAGAGCGGATATTACGCGCATGTGGGCACCCTGGCGCAGGGCGCGCATCGTCAGGCAAATTTGGATCTGCTATGCACCTACGCGAGCGATTTTGATGCCACGCAGCAGGGCGCGCTGACCGGATTTCTTCGCTATGTGCGCCAGATCGAGGTGAGCCAGGGCGATATGGGCGCCGCGCACACGCTGGGTGAGGGCGATGACGTGGTGCGGCTGATCACCGTGCATAAGAGCAAGGGGCTGGAATATCCCGTGGTGTTCACCGCCAATCTGGGACGCAGAATCATCCGCTCACCGCAAAAGGGCGAGCTCTATGCACATCGGTCGCTGGGCGTTGGGCTGGCGCTGATCGACGAGAGCCTAGGCAGCCGCCGCGAGACCATCGCGCAGCGCGCCATTCGGGAGCGCACGCAGCTGGAGGATCGCAACGAGGAGATGCGCATCCTGTACGTGCTGATGACGCGCGCGCAGGATCGGCTAATTTTGGTGGGCACCACGCCGAATCTGGAAAAGGACATGGCTCGCTGGCGCATCTGCGCGGAGGCGCCGCTGATCCCGCGCAGCTATCTGGATGTGCTGGCTCCAATGCTGCTGAGCATGGATCCGCATGCGCTGGATGCCCCGTCCATGCAGCCGATCATGATCGACGATGCGCCGGTCGTGGTGCATCTGCTGGATGCGCAGTCGGTGCAGTTGAAAGATTCCGTTGCCGCGCCATCCGTCGCCCAAGAGGCGATCGATCCAGCGCTACAAGAGCAGCTGAAGCGCGCGCTCGACTGGCAATACCCCTATCAAAGCCAGGTGCGCACGCCCATGAAGCTGACCGCTTCCGGCGTATCGCGCGAGCTGACAGGGCCGAACGTGATGCTGCCCATCACCCGCCGTCCGCGCTTCATGACGGGCGACAGCCTGACCGCCGCCGAGCGGGGCACCATCACGCATGCTGCGCTGATGGGGCTTGGGCTGGACACACTTCGGGGGCTGAGTGGAGCGGATTTGCTGAGCGAGGTGCAGCGCCAATTGGATCAGATGCTTGAAACGGGCAGACTGTTTGAGCCGGTAGCGCCCGGACTGATCGTGAACTTCCTGACGAGCGACATCGGCCAGCGAATGCTGCGATCGAGTCGGGTGGAGCGCGAATGGGCGTTCAACCTGCGGCTGCCGATCGATGAGGTGCCCGGCGTGGAGGGAGAGGGCTCGCTGCTGGTGCAGGGCGAGATCGACTGCTGCTTCCTCGAGGACGATCAATGGGTGCTGCTGGATTACAAGACCGACCGATCGGATGATCTGGAGCAGCTGAAAACGCATTACGCACCCCAGCTGGCACTGTATGCCGAGGCACTTCGGCGCATCACCCAAAAACCAGTGAAGCAGACACTGCTGTGCCTGCTCCGTCGTGGAATCCAATTAGAAATGTAAATGTAGCCAGAATTGATGGGGCATTGCTTGGGGCATATAGCGTTGCCCTGTTCAATGCGGCAATGCTTGGGTCATATGACATTGCCCTGTTCAATGCGGCATTGCTTGGGGCATATGACGGTGCCCTGTTCAATGCGGCATTGCTTGGGGCATATATCATTCCCCTGTTCAATGCGGCGTTCTCTCAATCAATGCGGCAGCATTTCATCTGCGCGGGCAATGCCCAGCTCGGTGATCGCCATGCTGCCCAGCTCCAGGTTGGCCGTGTCAAACAGCGAACCGTGCATTGTGCTGCCCTCTTTTACCGTGTCCTGGAAGAACCGAAACAGCGCCGAATCGTTGTATTCCTGATAGGGATAGCCCTCGATCGGAATATCATAATCGAGCGTGATCAGCCCGGCATTTGAGAGCTCCATCAGCTGCTCGCCCAGCTGCTTCACCTGCTGCATGTCGTCATCTGGCGTGCCCAGATACACCGGGGCGAGCGCCACGGCATACACCTCGTCCTCCTGGGTGCTGCTCATGGTGAACTGCGCGAGCGGCAGATAGTTGCGCTCGTGCAGCGCCAGCAGCATGTTCTGCTGCAAAATGCTCATATCCTCCACGGGCTGAATCTCGATATGCTCGTGACCGCAGCCGCAATGTTCATCGTGGTGATGATGTTCGTGGCCGCAGCCGCAGTGCTCATCATGGTGATGCTGCTCGTGTCCGCAGCCGCAGTGTTCATCGTGGTGATGATGCTCGTGGCCGCAGCCGCAGTGCTCATCGTGGTGATGATGCTCGTGGCCGCAACCGCAATGCTCATCGTGATGGTGATGATGTTCGTGGCCGCAACCGCAATGCTCATCGTGGTGATGTTCGTGGTCGTGATGACTCATTCATTCTCTCCTTTATTCCCATTGATCCTCAAGCCGCCGGCACAAAGTCATCCGTCAAGCTCTGCGCGGGTGGCGTTGCGCCGCCATTCGCCGGCACGAAATCATCCGTCTGGCTGGTGGCATTGCCATCGATCCCCTCGGTCAATGTGGTGTCGCCCGTGTGCTTCGCGCCCTGGCGACGCACCTGCGCGCCCGCCTCCGGGCTGCCCTGCCGTTCCCACAGCTCGGCCAGCAGCCGATAGGGTTCGGGCTTGGTCATATCGATGTCCATGCACTTCTGGTAGGCTTGCACCGCCCGATCGCGGTTGCCCACCATCTCGGATGTCTTGCCCACCATCAATGAATATTCATAGCTGTTCGGGTTCAGCTTCAGTGCGTTGAAATAGGCCTCCGCGGCGCGGCTGGTCTCCCCTTCGTTCAGGGCTGTAGCACCCAGCATGGCGAATGTCTCGGCCGATCCACCCATGCCGAACTGCGCGCGGAACATCTTGCCCCCGTCGGTCACGAACAGCCAGGTGATCGATCCAATCACCAGCACAACGACCAGCGTAACGATGATCGAGATCAGCCTTTTGCTCAGCCTATCCTCATCGTCATCATATGCGAAATCGTCCGATGCATCCAAATCCTCGAAAAACAGATCGTCATCATCCTCATTCCGCTTGGACTTGCCCAGCAGCTGCACCTGCCGAAACGGGGAGGCGGACGGTCTTTTGTGGGATATATCCTGCGCCCGCTCCGGACGCGCGATGTTGGGCTTTCTGGGCGGCGGGTTCACCTTCTCCGCGCCCGATGTGGACGGTCGATTCGCGGGCGGGCGATGCGTCACGGGGCGCGTGGGCTTCTCCACGTCCCCATCCGATTGGGGGGCGGCATCCTGTCTTTGGGATGAAGCAACATTGCGCGCGGGGGCATCCTGCCTTTGGGATGGCGCCGCATTGCGCGCGGGAGCATCCTGCGTTTTCGGCGCTGCCACGGTTTCATTTTTGGGTACGGAAGTGCCGCGCACGCCATCCTGCAGGGGCTGCGCAGGGTTGTCCACCAGCGGACGTACATTGGGCCCGGAAGAGGGGCGCTTAAACCGCTGATGCGGGTCAATCGGCTCTTGCTTCTCCGTGGGCATCACTCGATCTGCTTGGTTCTTCACGGACATCGCCTGATCACGGGCCGGCTGCGGCTTCTGCGCGGGTGTCGCTCGGTTTGCGGCAGGCTGTGGCTTCTGCGCGGGTGCCACTTGATCGCGGGCGGGCTTATTGCGGGATGGGGAGGGCATCTGCTCATCATCGGAAGGTGCAGCAGAAGAGGGCTGCTCCTCCAACGATTGGGCAGCATCCTCTGCGTCCGGCTCCGCCAGCGCCTCATCCACCCATTCGGGCATGCTCGAACGAAGCCCCGCCTGGGCATCCAACAGCTTCGCGCCGCAGAACGCACAGAACTTGGCCTGATCAGGATTTGGCTTGCCGCATTCAATGCAAAACATGGTGGCACCTCCCCCGTGCTTGGTTCATTTGTTAGGACACTAGTGACTTAACCGAGTTATGATTGAGGATTCAGATGAGAGATTCTTTCGCCCTACAAGGAGACGGAGCGCAGTAATAGCAGCGCTATTTCAAGCGGAGTACGACACTGTAGGGTGGAAAAAGATCCGACTGAATACCAATTTATAATTTGGTCAAGTCACTAGTAGGCAGCGTCACCCAAAAGTTGGAATATGGCGAGAACTAGTTCATCTGCCGCATGGACTCGTAATAGGGATCCCCCTCAAAGCTGCGCTCCGGCAGATTCGCATCCGAGCCCAGCAGCTCAATGGCGTTTCTGATTTCGATGTAGTCCAGATAATTGAGATCAGACAGCTGCAACGCGCGGATCAGCGGCTCCACGGCGCGCTCGTCTCCGATCTTGCCCAGATACGAGGCGAACAGCGCGCGCCGATCGGCGTCCCGCTGAAATTGTCTCATTGTATATTCATAGATGCGCGAATCGCCCGGAAAGTTGCATAACAGATCCAAATAGGTGGCAAGCGCGTCATCCCCGGCATCGGCCAGCCGATCCAGCATGGGCGCTACGGCCGCATGTCCGATCGCAGCGAGCAGCTCTGCCGCCACATCGGCCAGGTCATCATATTCGCCGCGAGAGTCCACCAGTTCAAGACACAGCGGCATGGGTGCATCGCTGCCCAGCTCAATGAGCAGGTTCAGCGCCGTGACGCGCAGCGCTTCGGGCATGGACTCATCCGAAGCCAGCATCAGCAGCGGCTCGACGGACGGATTGCCCAGCTCCACCAGCCGCTCGAGCAGCAAATCGGGCACATCCACCTGCTGCTCCTGATAGTCCTGAAGCAGCTCAATCAGCTGCTCGGGCGAGGTAAACTGCTGGAAATATTCTGAAGGCGTCTTGCCCTCCAGCCAATCGGCGCTCTGGTTCAAAAACCGAATATACACCTTGGGCAAATGCGCTTCCATCTGCTCAATGGACTTATACTTCTTCATGTTTTCGCGCACCCATTTCTCGGCGAAATCGGCATAGCGCTCGTCAAAATCAATCGGCTTCATTGGTATCTTCCTTTCCCGCATCATTCCCATCTTTCAGCACGCGATCCAGTCTGCGCAGGCAGTAGCGCATCATGCGCTCGGTGCACCCAAACACCTCCACGATCAGCCGCACCGCGCCCGGATCATCCGCCAGCTTCAGCCGCCGCGCCATCAACGCCGCCGCCCAACCCTGTGGCCTGCGGATCCTGGGCATGTGCTCGCCCGATTGCATCACAAAATCCATCCACATCGATTCCACGAGCGAGGCACTCTTGTGCGTGGCCTGTTGCTGCGCGCGCGCCACGATGCCCAGCACGCGCTTGGGCGCGGGCATCAGCTCCATCGGCTCGGGCTCATCAGACAACGCATCGCACAGCCGTCCATCCGGCGCGAGCATCAGAATCGGTCTATTTGCGTCCCGCTCCATCAACTCGGCCAGTGCGGCGATCTTGAATCGGTGTTCGATATCGGGCACCAGCAATAGCTCCCTGAGCATCTGCTCGGCGCTCTGCGTCTGCATGAAATGGATCAGCTCGAACGCGCGACCACTGATGCCCGGATCGCCCGTCAGAAGTGCCCAGCGAATCAAATTTTGTGTCTTGCGGCTCTGCGTCATCTCACGAATGCCGTCCTCTTCCAGCTGCAGCATCTCATCCATCTGCGCAATGCGATGATCCCGCTCCTCGGCGGTGACCTGATAGGCGTAGTCCATGTGCGCATTATCCAGCTGACCCGACTGCGCCAGCGACTGATACCACTGCGCGATCGTGTCGTCCGGATCAAGCCGCACGATCTGCGCCCAATACCTGCGCGCCTCGTCCGCCGACTTGCCCAGATTGATCAGCGAGACCGCCTTTCGATGCAGCAGCCAGCTATCATAGGGCGCTTGCCGAAGCGATGCACTGATCAAATCGCTCACCATGCGGTGCTGCTTCAATTCGGACAGCGCATGGATCAGCATGCGCCTCTCGTCCGCATCCAGCGGCATCTTCCGCAAGTGATCCAGCTGGCGGCGCATCTGTCCGAAGTGCCCGGCATGGCCATATACCTGCACCGCGATCGAACGCGTGCGCACATCTGCCTTGCCCGTTGCGAGCGCCATATTCATCTGCTGCACGGCCGCCTTGCGCTCACGCTTCATCAGAAGGCACAGCGCCAGCAGCGCGCGGGGCAGCTGCGCATCCGGATCCTGCGCCAGACTGCGCGCCAGCATGCGCGCGCCCTCGTCCGTCGCGCCCGATTTGAGCAGCGCCTGCGCCTTGGCGAACAGCACCTGCGCGCGCCGCTCCCGCCGCCCGCTATAGTTCGATTGGGGCTGCACCAGGCTGGCCAAGGTGATCTGCACTTCTTCGCGCACAATGGCGTCCGGCTCGCCGGTGAGATACCGCAGCATGGCCGAATAGGCCGCTGCGCCATCATGCAAGCCCAGAAAATTGCAGCACATCCCGAAATGGCACTCATTCATCGGGGTGTCGCCTGAGAGCACGCGAAGCAGTACGTTGTTTGACTGCGCGCATTGATCCATCTCACACAATAGCTCGGCCAGATCCATCTGATATTCCACGTTGCCCGGCTCTCGCTCCAGCACGCGGCGCATCAAATCGAGTGCATCCAGCATGCGCCCTTCCCGCCGATTCTGCTGCGCGCGATGATGCAGATAATCCGTGCTGCGCGCGAATGTTACCACCTTGCTCATGAACGAGCCGCTTCCAGCAGCGCGCGAAGCTGATCCTCGCTGAACGCCCATTTGCGGTTGCAGAAATGGCAGCCCACCTCGGCACCATGCTGCTGCTCGATCATCTCATTGAGCTCCTCTGCGCCCATCGAAATCAATGCGCGCTCAATGCGCTCACGGCTGCAATCGCAGCGATATGCGGGCGTGACGCGGCCGATGATCTCGGGCTCCAGATGCCCAAGCAACTGCATCACCGAACCCTCCAGCCGATACTCCTCAATCGTGCCCGAAATATCGCGGAACATATCCACGCTCTGCTCCACCGACTGAATCGCCGCCTCATCCGCGCCCGGCATCATCTGCACGATCAGCCCGCCCGCGGACAGCACCTCATCGTTGGTCAATACGCCCAGCGATACCAATGACGGGGTCTGCTCGGACGCAGTGAAATACATCGCGAAGTCCTCCGCGATCTCGCCCGTGACCAGGTGCGTCTTGCCGATATACGGCTCGCCGAACCCCATATCACGGATCACGGTAATTTCGCCATGATGGCCAACCGCATCCCCCACGGCCAGCTTGCCATCCGGACGGCGGGGGATGTCCACCTCCGGATGATCCACATAGCCCTTCACCGAGCCGTCCGGTTTGCTGACGGCCATCAGGGTGCCCAGCGGTCCATCGCCCTTGACGATGGCGGTGATGCTATCCTGCTCGCCCTTGAGCATCACGCCCATCATGCAGGACACCGTGAGCAGCCGCCCCAGTGCGGCGGTCGCCACGCGGGACAGGTTGTGCGTCTGGCGTGCCGCCTCGCACATCTGGGTGGAATCGATCAATAGCGCGCGTGCCTGGCCGCCCATCAGCGACAGGTGCAGCAGGCCGTCTTGCGTGTTTTGCTTCATGTTGTTCTCCTTTATGGTTTGCGCCGCCTGAGCGGACGATGTGTTCATTGTCA
>JAJDGF010000035.1 GCA_030265545.1 Eubacteriales bacterium OttesenSCG-928-N13 | reverse complement strand
GCCGTCAGCCTTGCGCTCGGAAAATCGTGAGGTTCTTAGCAAGGCACAGTCCACCTCTTATCGCAGCAGAACCGCCTCAGTTGTTTTGCAACGCTTGATATCTATTTGCTGGTCTTTTTCAATACCAGCACGCTTCGGCAGGGGGAATAGATATAGAACCCGAGCCCCTTGCCCTGCACCATCTGAGATTGATATTTCGTATCGTGCGGGATACGATCCTGCCCGCCATAGGCATGATCGTCCGAGCTGAACACCACCTGATAGCTGCCCTCGCCCACACTATGGCAGGGCAAGAAGAAATCGGTGGGCGATTCACTCGGATGGAAGTTGAACAGATAGATCAGCCCGCCCTTGCTGAACGCGATGATCTTTTGATTTTGATCCATCCAAAGATTGTACAGGTCGCGTTTGCTTAGCACATGGTATTTGCGCGAGAATTTCAGCATGTCCAGATCGAACTGCCGCAGCCATTCGTACTTCAGGAAGCCATTGTCCGCCAAGCTCCACTGCCGCCGCGCATAATGATAGCTCCAGCCGTTGCCCTCACGCGGGAAGTCGATCCATTCCGGGTGCCCGAACTCATTGCCCATGAAATTCAGATATCCCTCGGATGCCAGCACCAGCGTGATGAACCGAATCATCTTGTGCAGCGCGATGGCGCGGTCGATCACCAATGATTCGTAGGTCTTGTTCATGTTGGTGTACATCTCGGCATCGGCCAGCCGGAAGATGATGGTCTTGTCCCCCACCAGCGCCTGATCATGGGATTCACAGTAGCCGATCGAGGCCTCCTGCGGGCGGCGCGTGGTCAACTCGTGCCACATGCCGAACATGTCCCAATCGAGATCGGATGCGCTCTTCAGCGTGCGGATCCAGAAATCGGGCACGCCCATCGACAGCCGATAATCAAACCCGACCCCGCCCGCGCGGATCGGCAGACCCATGCCGGGCATGCCGGACATATCCTCCGCAATCGTGACCGCGAACGGATTGACCGAATGGATCAGCTCGTTTGCGAGCTGCAAGTAGGTCACAGCCTCCACGTCCGTGTTCATGCTGAAATATTTGCTATAGCTGTCAAACGATTCGCCCAGCCCGTGGTCGTGATACAGCATGCTGGTCACGCCATCGAACCGGAAGCCATCGAAATGATACTCATCCTGCCAGAATTTGCAGTTGGACAGCAGGAAATGCAGCACCTCGTGCTTGCCATAGTTGAACAGCTTGCTGCCCCATGCCGGGTGATTGCCCGCCTCTCCTGGATGGAAGAACTGATAGTCCGTGCCGTCAAACTGGTTGATCCCCTCGTCCACGTTGGCGCAGGCATGGGAATGCACCACGTCCAGCAGCACCAGCATCTCCATCTCGTGCGCCTTGTTGATGAGGCGCTTCAATCCCTCCGGCTCCCCATACCAGCTGGATGCCGCGAAGAAATTGGACACCTGATACCCAAACGAAGCATAATACGGGTGTTCCTGAATGGCCATCAGCTGCACGGTGTTATAGCCTTCCGCCTTGATGCGCGGCAGGATCAGGTCGGTGAATTCATCGTAGCTGCCCACCTCGCCCTGCTCCTGCGCCATGCCGATGTGGGATTCATAGATGTATAGCGGGCTAATCTTGCGCCGCTTGTAGCTGCCATCCGTCCATTTGAACGGCTTCTCGGGCGACCAGACCTGCCCGGAGAAGGTGTGATCCAGCTTATTTTGCACCACGCGCCGAATATACAGCGGGATATGGTCGCGACTGACACCGTTGCGGGTCACCTGCACCTTTACCAGCTGTTTATGCCTAAGCGCGTCCGCGCCATGCAGCTCGATCTCCCACGTGCCGCCCGCATCGATCCGCTTCATCGGGTGGCTCTGCCTGTCCCAGTTGTTGAATTCGCCGATCAGGTGCATCTGGTTCGCGCCCGGTGCCCATTCGCGATAGACCCAGCCGTCCTCCGTGCGATGGATGCCGTAATACAGATGCCCGTTGGCGATCTCGGCCAAATCCTTGTCCTTGCCCAGCAGCGTCTTTCGTATCTCGGCGAACCTGCTCATGCGCAGGTCGATGTCCTGCTGATAGGGCTTGAGCCAGGGATCAATCGATAGAATCTTGTAAGGAGCCTTTTTCGCTGCCACACACACCACTGCCTTTCCGTTGCCTCTCCCTATTATAGAAGAAACCGCCACATTTTTCAAGTGACAATCTATCAGCCCGCCATCCATTGACGCGAGAAATGGCGTGTGATAGAATGTGATGGGGCAAAAAGGGGGACATAAACAATGATTTCGTCCGGACTGGTACAGCTTCAAAACGAATACAACCTGACGCCACACAATGGGGGTCTATACGGCTTCATTCAAGGCTTTCCCGTGCTGATGTGCGGAGACAAGCGCAACCAATATCTTTGGATCAATGTGGGCGTAGGGCACGCCGATGAGATCAATGTGCTCAAGCTGCTCTCGCATCCGCTGGCAACATACCGCATCAAGGATTATACGCAGCATTACGACATGTTGATCATCCATTTTCATGACAAATCAGCCGGGCTGACATTCATCCATAACTACATTCAAACCGAGATGCCCGCGCTATATGAGGGTGGGTTCTTGGGTGGTCAAACGGTATGCAATAATTGCGGCGAAGCCATCGGGGATGAGCCCAGTGCGTTTCTTGTCGTCGGCACGCAACCCGAAATGGTCCATGAGCGATGCGTGGATGATATCACTGCCATGGTCGAAAAAGTAAATGCACAGGCCACGGTCAAACTCAATGAGCGATCGAGCAAGTGGGCGCCTTTGGGCGCGGTGTTGTTTGCGCTGCTGGGCGTCATTCCATGTGTTGCACTGTATGCGTTTGATATTCATCTGCCCTTCTTGGCGGCGCTCATCCCGCTAGGCGCGAACTATGGCCACCAGAAATTCGGCGGCAAACCGGGCAAAGTGCGGTATGCACTCATGATCGTGCTATCGCTTCTACTCGTGCCAATCGCGCACTACGCGGGCACCATCGCGGGGATGGTTGGATCGACCTATTCGATAAATTCGGGCTTGACGGCGTCCGATTTGCCCAATATCATCGCGCAGGCCAATATGCTCGAAAGGGCGTTTTTGCGGATGGGGGTTATCACGGATGACTTCATCTTTGGTCTATGCGTGGTCTACTTCTTCACGCTGCTTGCGCTCATCCTGACCATCCGCAAGACAATCCGCACAAGCCGCATCGATATATACAAGGTGGAACGAATCGACGTGCATCACTAGTGTCTGTTTCTAAATAGCGAGGAAGCGCAGGATGCAGGTACATTTCGTCTGTTCAAAACGCTTGTTGTCCACATGGCAGCAAGCGTTTTTCTTATATAAGTTCATCTGGTTGGCTTCGCAATCTCTCCCCCAGCGCGCTAAAACGGCGGGCGATGTGGTTGTTGTTCACCATCTGCATCACGCAGCGCTCGCGTCCGACCAGCACCACCAGCCTGCGCGCGCGGGTCACCGCGGTATACAATAGGTTCCTGGTGTATAGCATGGGCGGGCCGCTGATCAACGGCAGCACCACGGCCTCGAACTCGGAGCCTTGGCTCTTATGTACCGACATGCAGTAGGCCAGCTCCAGCTCCTCCAGCTCCGCCTCGGTGTATTCGGCCAGCCGATCGTCATCAAAGCGCACCATCAGCGAGCGCTCCTCCGTATCGATCGATTCCACGAACCCGATGTCTCCATTGAATGCGCCGGTGCCCTTCTCGCCGTCCCGCTCCCAGGGCAGCTCGTAATTGTTGCGGATCTGCATCACCTTGTCGCCCTCGCGCAACGTCGCGCCCTCGCGGGTCAGCTCCCGTTTGGCTCTCATCGCCGGGTTCAGCTGCTGCTGCAATAGCTGGTTCAGCGAAATGACGCCAGCCTCGCCCTTTTTCATCGGCGCCATGACCTGTATGTCCCGCATGCTGTCCAGTCCCATATATTTGGGCAACCGCTCGGATGTGAGCGCGAGCACCTTCTGCGCGGCGCTGACGGCAGTATCTGTGCGCTCCATGAAAAAGTCAGTCCCCTTTTGGTTCACGCTGGGCGGATCGCCCTTTAGGATTCTGTGTGCGTTCATGACGATCATGCTCTCGGCCGCCTGACGGAAGATCTCGGTCAATCTGACCGTGGGCAGCACCCCGCTTGCGATCAAATCGCGCAGCACGTTGCCCGCGCCGACAGAGGGCAGCTGGTCGGCGTCCCCCACCATGATCAGCCGCGCATTCGGCTTGAGCGCCCGCAGCAGCGACCGCATCAGGAAGATGTCCACCATGCTCATCTCATCCACAATCAGCGCATCCGCACCGATCGGGTTGTCCTGATTGCGCGCGAACACGCCGTCCTCGCCCGCATATTCCAGCATCCGATGGATGGTGCGCGCCGGATAGCCGGTTGCCTCCGACATGCGCTTGGCGGCGCGCCCGGTGGGCGCGCACAGCTCGACCTCCATCTGTTCACTCAGTAGCTCGATGATGCAGCGGATGCCCGTGGTCTTGCCCGTACCCGGCCCGCCGGTGATGATCGCAAGCCTGCCATCTGACGCAGCATGCACCGCATTTCTCTGCTGTTCGCACAGCGTCACATCATTATTACGCTCGAATTTATCGATCTTCTGATCCAGCTTCGGGATGCCCTTCACGTCCTGCCCACGCATCCGAATGCGCAGCATGTTCGCCACGTCCCCCTCCGCATCATACAGCGCGGGCAGATAGACCCGGGTCGCTCCGTCCTCGCCATCCTTTTGGATCAGGCGATAGTCAAACGTCATCGCCACCAGCGCATGCTCAACCAACTCCATCGAAACGCCCAGCAGCTTGTTCGATTTCTCCAGCAGCAGCTCCCGGGGCAAATAGGTGTGTCCCTCCTGGTTTACCGCCTCGCTGAGCACGTGCCGAATGCCGCTGCCCAGCCGATGGATGGATTCGCGCTCGATTCCCAGGCTGTTCGCGATCGCGTCCGCCGTCTTGAATCCAACGCCGTCCACCTTATCCACGAGCAAATACGGGTTCTGCCGCACCAGTGCCTGCGTATTCGCGCCCAGCACGCGGTACACCTTGGCCGCCAGCGCGGGTGTCAGCCCATAGGTCTGCAAAAACACCATCGCCTGGCGCGCTTCCCGCTGCTCCTGATAGGATTTCGCGATGATCTCAGCCCGCTTGGGGCCGATGCCCGCAATCTCCGTGACGCGATCGGGCGCCATGTCCAGCACGTCCAGCGTGTCCTTGCCAAAATGATGCACCAGCAGCTTGGCCGTGGCCGGCCCAACGCCCTTGATGATGCCCGAGCCCAGATAGCGCTCGATGCCCTTTAACGTATTCGGACGCGTCGCCTCGATCGATTCGATCCGAATCTGGCGACCATAATCCGGGTGCTCCACCCACTCGCCCTCTATGGCTACAGTCTCGCCCACCGACATCGGGCCAACTGTGCCCACCGCGGACGTATGCTCTCGCCCGCACTTGAGCGACAGCACCGTCCAGCCGTTTGTCTCGTTGCGAAACACCACATCTTCAATTGTGCCTTCGATCCTGGGCATATGTCCTCCAAGCGGTAGAATGAATCCATTATACCAACAATCCATGTGCATGCGCAACTGTGGATTGTTAACCTTACTGCGCAGCTCAAAAGAGAAGCCCCTTCACGTTTCCGTGAAGGAGCTTCTAATGGCGATCCGGAAGGGGCTCGAACCCTCGACCTCCAGCGTGACAGGCTGGCATTCTAACCAACTGAACTACCGGACCATGCCTATTATGTTGTCAATACGTTTTCACGAATCAAAGAAAATTGGTGGGCCTTCAGGGACTTGAACCCCGGACCGATCGGTTATGAGCCGACTGCTCTAACCAACTGAGCTAAAGGCCCATGCCAATGGTACCCAAATGTATTTCTCGGGGGCGATCCATCGCTTGCCCTCTTTTCGCAATGGTCGGCTCGTGCGCTGCCGCTTCTGCGCCTTCCTTGCTCAAAGAACCTCCGGTTCGCTTCGTCCGCCACTGGCGGCGCTCACCTCTGGTTCCAACTGAGCTAAAGGCCCATGCCAATGGTACCCAAATGTATTTCTCGGGGGCGATCCATCGCTTGCCCTCTTTTCGCAATGGTCGGCTCGTGCGCTGCCGCTTCTGCGCCTTCCTTGCTCAAAGAACCTCCGGTTCGCTTCGTCCGCCACTGGCGGCGCTCACCTCTGGTTCTAACTGAGCTAAAGGGCCATGCCAATGATGCCCAAATGCATCCCTTGGGGACGATCCCACATAACATACATTTCTTCGGGAAACGCACCGACGCTGACAAACAACATCGGTGCGTCATTTGGTGACCCCTAGGGGACTCGAACCCCTGTTACCGCCGTGAAAGGGCGGTGTCTTAGGCCACTTGACCAAGGGGCCAGGTTTATGGTCGGGGTGACAGGATTTGAACCTGCGACCCCATGCTCCCAAAGCACGTGCGCTACCGAGCTGCGCTACACCCCGCTGGGGACCGACATCCATCCCATGGAAGCGGCAAGCAGTATTATACCAAATTCAACATGCTCTCGTCAAGTGATTCGCGTGTAAAATATCAGAAATATATCAAGAATGCTGCTACTATATGATAAACATGCCAAATGCGGTTCAAACACCCGAAGACAGGCATCAGCCGTCGCCAATATCGCTCAGATCGAACGGCGTCTCCTGGTACACGAAATAGTTCAGCCAGTTCTGAAACAGCAGGTTCGAATGCGCGCGCCAGCGCACATTGGGCGGCTGGGTCGGATCATCGTTGAGGTAATAGTGATACGGCACCGGTATGTTCATGCCCTTTTTGATGTCCCGCTCGTATTCGAGCCCCAGCGTATTCGGATCATATTCGGAGTGTCCGGTAACGAACACGCGCTTGCCGCTTATGTCGGCGGCGATATACACACCCGCACGTTCACTGTCGCTCAGCAGAATCAACCGATCCACCTTTTCGATGTCCTCGCGCCGCACCTCGGTATGGCGCGAATGGGGTGCATGGAACGTGCTGTCAAATCCACGCATCAGCGGATGGTTGGGCACCAGCACACGGTGACGAAACACGCCCGAACACTTTTCTTGCAGCTCAAACTTGGGCACGCCATAATGATAAAACATGCCGGCCTGCGCAGCCCAGCAGATATACAGCGTGCTAAAGACGTGCTTCTCCGCCCAATCGATGATCTCGGTCAGCTCCTGCCAATAGTCCACCTCGTGGAACTCCAACAGCTCCACCGGCGCGCCGGTGATCACCAGGCCGTCGAACTTCTCATTGCGGACATCCGCAAACGTCTTATAAAACGCATCCAGATGCTCGCTGGAGGTGTTTCTGGACTGATGCGTGGCCGTGCGAAGCAGCGTCACCTCAATCTGAAGCGGCGTGTTTCCGATCACGCGCAGCAGCTGCGTCTCTGTGACCTCCTTGGTGGGCATCAGATTCAATATCGCGATTTTCAGCGGGCGAATGTCCTGATTGCGCGCGCGCTGCTCGGTCATGACGAATATGTTTTCATCCGCGAGCACCTTCGCCGCGGGCAGCAAATCGGGAATTCTAACTGGCATGACGATCCTCCATACGTGGAAATAATGGGCGCTATGCCCGAATGAGCTTATCCGACCTTGTATACCGCGCCCGCGGGGCGATAGTAGCTCTTGCACAGCTGCACGCGTTTGAGTTCCTTTTTGTTGGAGTCCAGATACACCTTGTAGGTGGTGCAGGTGTAGCCCTTGCGCGCCTCTTCGTACAGCACCTGCTGGCCGGGTGCCAATTTGCTATCCTTGATATACTGCGCCTCGCCCGGGCGATAGCTGGCGTTGATCTTGTTGTCGAGCGAGATCTTCATGCCGTTGGGCAGCTTCTTGCCATAGATCTCAATGGTGACCTTCTTGTTCTTGACGAAGGCGATGATATATATCGGAGAATCGGACGTGTTGATGAATCTAAAATCCTGGTTTGGCCAGTTGACGGTCGCGTCCTTGCCCAGCCCGACATACTTGGATGGACGGGAATGGGGCGCGCGCTCTGATATCTTCATATCGGCCTTGACGGCTGAATTGAACAGCGTAGTGGACACCTGGCAGATGCCGCCGCCCAGCTGCGCGGTGGTGATGCCGTTTTCATATGCACCGGCGGCCTTGTAGCCCGCCTTGGCTGTGCGCTTGCCGATCACGGTGTTGAACGAGAATTCTTCGCCCGGTTCCAGCCGATAGCCATTGAGCGTCTTGCAGGAAAGCTTCAGGTTGCTCAGGCGGTTGGCCGTGGAGAAGCTGCCGTCCGTGGTGGTGGCAGACACCTTGCCATATTCGCCCGCTATGCTCTCCTCGGTGATCTGTGGCTGCACCTCGCGGCGCACCACCTCCACCCTGCTTGCGCCACTCGCAGCGGCGTTGTGGATGCTCTGCAATAGCTCTTTCGGGTCCACCACCTGGCCGGAACGACTGGTGGAGAAGGTGAACTTGCGCGCTTTGACATCAAACGTTTCGATCGCGGCATCCACCGGCTGCGTGCTGACCTGATCGGCCAGCTTGGTCAGCCGCGCCATGGCCACGGTGTCATCGATGTTGCGCTCTACGGTGAAATCGCGCTGCCAGTTTTCCTGGGTCAGATCCCCAATGATCTGATAGCGCTCCTCCAGCGTGCCATAGCGCCCAACGGACCAGGCGCTCATGATGGCCTGCTCGTAGTTGCTCTGATAGCCCAGCGAATCGGCGCTGACATCCCAGGTCTTGTCCCCCAGCGCGAGGGTGAGATTCAATGTATCGCGCACCTTTTGGTCGCGCGCGCCCCAATCGCTGAGCGCCTGATCCAGCGTCATATTGCTCAGATCGATGCCCTCCACCGACACGCCCGGATAGAATGTGCCGCGGGTGACGCTGTTTTTCTGCACCAGAAAATCCGCATAGCCCTTGACCTCAACCACCAGGAACGAACCGAGCAGCACCAACAGCGCCATCATCGCCATCGCGATGGGCGTGGACCACCAAGCCTGCTTACTTTTGCGGCGGCTGGCGCGGGAATTGTGTTTCTCAGGAATCGCGCGTGCCTTGGCCCGCTGCTCCGTATTCTTGGTCTTTTTGCTCGGCATGCGAAGCTTCAGATCGGGCAGCTGCCCATCCACGGGCGCCATGCGGCGGCGGTATCCGCCATTGGCCGGCTTCGGCTTATTGTTTGAGGAATCCTTCTGGCTCATCATTGCACCTCAATCACGCGTCGGAATTGGACATGTAATAGGACAGCACCAGCAGCGCATCTAGCAGATGCACGCTCTTGATCGAAACATTGGGCGGCACCACCAGATCCACCGGCGCAAAATTCCAAATTGCGCGCACGCCACCCTGCACCAACGCATCGCAAGCCTGCTGCGCGGCATCGCTCGGCACCGCAATCACGCCGATATCCACCGTGTTGGCCTCGAGATACTCGGGCAGCTCCGTGATATCAAGCACGGGCTTCCCACTGATCTCGCCCATCTGGCTGGCATTGACATCAAACAGCGCGTCCACCACAAACTCCATCTTTTCAAACGCCTTGTAGTTGGCGATCGCGCGGCCGATGTTGCCCGCGCCCAGTATCACCATGCGGTAATTGGACGTCATGCCCAGGATCTCGCCCACATGCATCTTCAGCGCAGTTACATTATACCCATAACCCTGCTGCCCAAACCCGCCAAAACAGTTGATGTCCTGACGAATCTGGCTGGCCGTGAGCCCCATCTTCTCGCCCAACTGCTGGGAGGATATGCGCACATAACCCTGTGTTTCAAGCGCCGAGAGATAGCGGTAATACAGCGGTAGCCGCGCCACCACTGCGTTGGACACCTTTTCCTTAGGCACATCCATCACTCCGTCTGCTTATTATTGCACGTGATCCTGATCGTCCTCCGGCTCATCCACCAGTTCGCCCTCGATGAATATATCACCGTCATCGCGCCGGGGTACGTCCTGTTGCTGACCACGCTTTCTGCGTAGCCATGCGCTGCGCAATATGCGCGCCACAAAGGACACCAGCCCAAGCACCACCATGATCAAGATCAAATAGGGAAACATCATAAATCCAAAGAACATGCTTATACTCCTACCATTTTACCACATCGGTCAGACATCTTCCACTAAATTGTGTATCCATTTGCGCGATTTTAACCGTGTGAACGCAAATCCGAGCTTGAGCAGCTCCTCGCCCTTGGCCACCAGATATAACAGATGGATGGGCAGCATCAGCCCGGCGATGTTGATGTTCAGCCCGAAGATCGACATCTGCACGCCCGGGCCGCATATCCAGACCGCCGGCACGCCCACCAGCCACAGGAATATCACGTCGATAATGCCCGAATACACCACATCGCCGCCCGCCCGCATGATGCCCACAACCAGCGTGGATACAATGGCAGAGAGCCACATCAGCGCCGCATATTCGTTGATGATCATGCGCGCCGATTCGGCTGTATCGCCCTGCACGTTGAACAGGGATACGATATTGCCCGCAAACAGCAGCACAAACACGCCCGTCAAGATCGCAAAGAAGAACGTATACAGCAGCATGCGCTTGGCGATGAGGTAGGCATCGTCCTCCAGCTTTGCGCCGATCGCGTTGCCCACCAGCACCGAGCAGGCGTTGGTCATGCCGCGCAGCGTCACAAAGGACAGCTGCTCCACGCTCGAGAAGATGCTCATCGCCGCCACAGCACCGGCGCCCATGCGGCCATACGCCGCCGAATACATCACCGTGCCGAACGACCACAGTGTCTCATTCAAAAGAACGGGCGATACCGTCTTGATATAGCGCACGATCACCGCGCGCGCAGGCAGCCGCAGCTGGTTTGGCTTCACGGCATTTGGAAGCTTCCTCACGTAGCTGGCCACCAGCAGGCAGATCAACTGCGTCCCGATCGCGATCAGCGTCGCCAATGCGCCGCCCCGCACGCCCATGCGCGGGAAGCCCAGCCTGCCAAAGATCAGCAGCCAGTTGAACAGCGTGTTCATCAAAATCCCGACCACGCTGCAAATCGCGGGCAACATTGCGTTGTCGGTGGATTTGAGCACCGATTCATTCAGCATCAATAGCGCGTCCATCAGGTACACGACCCAGATGATGCGCAAATACTCCACGCCCGCCGCCACCGATGCCTCGTCCTGGATCAGCAGTCGCATCAATTTTTCCGGGATCAACAGCGACGGAATCGCGAACGCCAGCGCGATCGCAAACGATGTGATCAGCCCCAGACCCATCAGCGAATGGATGCCCTTTAGATCCTTCTTGCCCCAATATTGCGATACCAAAATGGAGGAGCCAGAGATCAGCCCGAACATGATCACCTGCATCAAGAACGTGATTCGATTGGCCTGGGTCACGCCCGCCAGCTCGATCTCGCCCAAGTTGCCGATCATCACATTGTCCAACACATGCATCAGCGCCAGCATCAACGATTGCGCCGCAATCGGGATCGCCAGCCGCAACACGCGCTTGGTAAAATCGCCTTCCCACCGCAAAATGCTCTTGTTCATGTATACCTCAGTCGATGTATTTCAGCTGGGGCTCCGCCCCAGACCCCGGCGGGGCTCTGCCCCGCACCCCGCTCAAGGGCTCCGCCCTTGAGAGTCCCATATGTGCTCACGCACGGGTTCTGTCGCGCTGCGCGCTCCTTCTATCTATACCGCGGTTCATATTCGCTACGCACCCGACATCCGATCACGCGAAGATCTTTTGTTTAGATTATGCAGCGGAAGACGTGCGGCCGGTTCATTTCGTTGAAAGCGGGAACTGGCTGATCCGAAGGGAGGAATTGCCAAACGGCACCAGCTCGATCACCTCGGGCTCCACCCCTTCTGGGCGGGGCGAGATGGGCGGCTGCGCGGCATTCGCGCCCTCCATCCCCCATTCAGGCAGCTTCAGCGCCTTCACCAGCACGCGCACCGGGTCGCCCGTCTTGAACGCGCCCGCTTTGTCCGGATCAAATACCGGCTTCATCGATTCGCCCTCGATCAGCGCATAGTTCCAATCCGATGCGGCCTCAATGCCCCAGTTCTGCTCGTCCAGTTTTGTCCATTTCTCCTCCGGCCTCAGGCACATCGTGAGCGCGCCCATCTCCACCGCCGCCGACTGATGGAACCAGCGACTGATGCGCGGCTCCATGGGCAGGTTGATCGTGACCGTCTCGGTGCCCATCCACTTGCGACGCACGCATGCGGTCTCGCCCGCGCGCAGCTGCATCAGTTCGCCATCCGGCAGCCGGATCATCGCCTGCTGCGCCCATCCGGGGATGCGCAGATACAGCGGGAACTCTGCCAGTCGCTTGGTGTTCACCTCGATGCGGATGTCCTCTCCAAACGGATAGCACCCACCCACATTCAGTCGTACACGCTGCCCGCCCGCCATGAAATTCACCGAGCAGGGCGCATAGCTGATCGCGGCCAGCCCCTCGTCCGAGGTGGCGTACCACAGTGAACTGACGAACTTCGGCCAGCCCTGATGCAGGTTCGCCGTGCAGCAGCCGAAATTCGGCTCCAGCCCGAACAGATTCGCATCGTCATTGTTGTTATACCAGGGCCGCGGCTCATTTGAAACCTTGACCTGATTGGCCTGCTGATCATATTGATGCAGCATCATGTCGGCGCTGTTTGTGGCCGGCAGTGCATTGAATGCCAGTTTTTCGAGGATGTCGGGCAGATCATTGCCGAACTCATCCCCCAGCCCGATCAGCGTCTCAAGCGTATACATCATCTCCACCACAGTGCACAGCTCACTGCCCTGCGTGGGGCTCGCGCCGCTCAGGTGCTCGTCGCAGGTATAGATCCCGCTCGCCACGCCATGATGGCGCATCAGCTTGCCCCAGCCCACCTTGAACGCGGCCACCTCTTTGAATCCGCTCTTGAACGCATTGATCACGCCGGGTGTCTTGAGCGCCATCGCCACATTCACGCCGTGGGACAGATGAAATTCCTTGTGATAGTAGGCGCTATCCTGGTTGGTCAAGCCCTGCGGCTCGGCCTGCATGCCCTTTTCGAGCTCATTCCAGGGACGCTGCTTTTGCATCGGCCGAATGTGCGGGAAGATATGAAAATGACTCGTCCAATCGAGCGTCTGCTCCTTCAGCAGGCGGCACAATTTCAAGAGATAATTCATGCCCGTGATGTTGTACAAAAACAGCGCGGACCGCATGTTCTCGCCGCCGCGCGCGCACGCCCAGTCCTTGAGCGGGCGATTGGGCAGCTCCTGCAGCTGATAGCGAAAATACTTGTCCATGAACGTCAGCACACGCTTGTCCCCGGTGGCGGTGAAGTGCTGCTCCAGCACCTTCAACATCACCATGCGCGGCCACCAATCGTCATTCGACTCGGGGCCGAACCAGCCGCTCGGCTGCTGACTATGTAGCGTCCATTCAATGAATCGATTGGCAATCCCGAGCAGCCTTTCGTCCTCCAGCTGATGCGCCAGCGGCAGCAATCCATCCAGATAATAAGGCGCACGCTCCCAGGCATCGCCATCGCCGCCCAGCCAGCCGCAGTTCTCGCCCACGTCCGGCCAGATATCAAACAATTGCCCGGTCAGTCCGTCGGCCTGCGCCTTGAGTTGCTCCAGCAGCCAGCCCTGCGGCTTGATCGCGCCCACGGGCAGCTGGGACAGTTTGTTCCCAGGCAACGGAGCGCGGTTAAAAAACGTTTTGCCAATCATCAACAATTACCTCGCGTCTATCATCTATGGTTTTCAAAGATCATCAATTCGCATTCAAGCCGCCCGTTGTACAGCCTGCGACGCTTGCTCGCGCGCCGCCCAAACGCCTTTTCGAACGAGCGATCGGCGGTGATCGCGGCCAGCTGCCAATCGGGGCTGCGCCTCATCAGCTCGCCCAGCTGCCTGGCCACGGCCTGGGACACATGCCTGTCGCCCATGCGTGCGCCGTAGGGCGGGTTGGTCAAGATCATGCCCGCATCGCGCGGCAGCTGCAAATCGCGCACGTCCTTCACGGCCAAATCAATTCGTCCACCGAGTCCCGCCTGCACGATGTGCCGTTTGCACAGCTCAATCGCTTCCGGGTCAATGTCGGACCCTGTGATGCGCATCAGTCGCTCTGGTCCCGCCGCGAACCGCTGCTCGGCTTCGCTTCGGATGCGCGCGATATCCTGCTTTTCGACAAACGGCCAGCCCTCCATCGCGAAATCCCGCTTGAGCCCAGGCGCGCGATCCAGCGCAATGAATGCCGATTCAATCAGCAGCGTGCCCGTGCCGCAGCAGGGGTCGTGCATCGCCATCGAAGGGCGCCATGGGCTGCTGAGCGCCACGGCCGCCGCCAGCGTCTCGCGCATCGGCGCCTCGCCATTCCAGGTGCGATAGCCTCGACGACTGAGCGCTGCGCCCGAGCTATCCATCGCGACCGTCACGCGATCCTGATGGATCGATACATCCAGCTGAAATGTTGCGCCCGTTTCGGGCAAATGGATCACATGATATGCGTCCATCAAATGATCTACGATGGCCTTTTTGGTGATTTTCTGGCAATCGCTCGGGCTCATCAGCTGCGACCGAGCACACTGCGCGCGCACCGGGAAGGCCGCGTCCTTCGGCAGATAATCCTGCCAGGGCAGCGCGCGGATGCCCTGATATAGCTCCTCAAACGAGCGCGCCTCGAATTCTCCGATCAAGAGCATCACACGATCGGCCGTGCGCAGCCACATGTTGGCCATGAAGCCGGCCTGCACATCGCCCGAGAAGCGCACGCCGCCGGTGTTCATCACCGTCACCTGCTGCGCCCCCAGCCGAACCAGATCCCGCTTGACCAGCCCCTCCAGCCCGAATGCCGCGCTCGCGATCCAATCCATCTCATGCTCTCCTTGCAGGTATTCCCAATTGATCCATTGTATCATATCTCTGCGTCATTTGTCGAGCATTCAAGGGGCGTTATTTATGGTCTTTGAACGCCTGCGCGATGGCCTCTGCGTTGGCCAGCATCGTGCGGTCATAGTGCCCAGAATCGGCATCGAACGGAAAGGTGCTGAATGTGTCGATCAGCACAGGATCATAGCCCGCTTGCTCAAGTGCCTCTATCATATGCTGGGGCGCCTGCCTTTCGAGCAACACGATCTTCGCGCCCGATTCGTTCAACTGCAAGAGCGCCTCGTCCCAGTCCGCACCATACAATGTGCTGCCCGGCTCGCGATCCACCCGCGCCACCACATGCAGCCCCAGATCCTGCGCCAGATAGATGAGCCCCTCATGCATCAGCGCCACCGGCTGAGGATCCACCGACAGCAGCGCTTCGAGCATCTGCCCACGCAGCTGCTCCAGCTGCTTACTGCGTTTCTCAAAGTTGCTGTCATAGGCCGCCTGATAACCCGGATCGAGCGTCACCATGCCGCCCGCGATCATCTCGCTGATCTGCTCCGCGCCATCCACAGACAAAAACAGCCAGGGATTCTGCCCCTCCAGATGGCTCTGCTGCTCGCCATCCACATCGACTGAACTGGTGCCCTCCAACGTCAGTCCGTCCATCACGGACATCAGCGCCGGCCCATCCTCGCCCAGCGAAATCAGCGTGGTTTCAAAGCTCTCCAGCCCGCGCCCGCCGATGATGATGGCATCACTCGCCAAGATGCGCGTCAAATCCCAATCGGACAGGTCGTATAGCCGCAAACAGCCATCCTGCGGCTGCACCAAGCATTTCAGTTGCATACCGGGCACGCCATCCAGGATCCCCTGTGCCAGCGTATACAATGGAAAAAAGGAGGTGTAGATCGTCCTCTGCTCGATCTGCTCCCCCTGCTCCTCGATTGGCTGCTGCGCGCAACCAACCAGCGCCATGCATAACGCCAGCAAGAGCACACAAAGCCGCAATGTTTTGCTCATTGATCCTCCCGAAAACCCACTGTATGTTTCGGTCTATTTTAGCATATTTTGAAGGCATTTTCAGGCCGTTTTGGTTAATACTTTTATCAACGAAATGCAAGGGACACATTCGGCACATGTCCCTTGCAATACCTAGAGAGCCCTGACCCCCCCCAGTTTCAACCGCACCCAGCGACATAATCTACATTCCAACCATCGCATCTCCCCCTGGGAGGTCTGGAGGGTCACAACCCTCCAGCTTCAGTCCGCACCCGCGACATAATCTGCATTCCAACCATCGCCCTCCCCTCTGGGAGGTCTAGAGGGTCACAACCCTCCA
>JAJDGF010000034.1 GCA_030265545.1 Eubacteriales bacterium OttesenSCG-928-N13 | reverse complement strand
GAGCTATGCAAGATGGCAGGCATGTGTGAGGAAGGAGGGATCGGAGAGGTTAAGCGCGAGGTTGGCGAGGAAGTCGGCGGCGAGTTTGCCATCAATGACGCGATGATCGGCGGAGAGCGCGAGGGTGATCATGGGTCGGATGGCGATGGCATTCTGGTGTGCGACCACCTTTTGGGTGATGGCGCCAATGCCCAGGATGGCCGACTGGGGCGGGTTCAGGATGGGGATGAACATCTGGATTCCAGTCTGACCAAGGTTGCTCATCGTGATGCCGCCGCCATTGTACTCCTCGGGCAGCAGGCTGCCCTGGCGTGCGCGTTCGGCCAGTGCGCGGCTCTGCCTTGCGATATCGCCCAGGCTCATTTGTTCCAGCTCGCGCAGGACGGGGGTGATCAGGCCGCCCGGGACGCTCACCGCCATGGCGATGTCCACATGATCCGGGTAGACCAGTTCGTCCTCAGCCAGCTGCGCCAGGATGTCCGGCCACATCACGAGCGTGCGCGCGGTGACGCACAGCGAGATGTCGTTGTAGGTGATGCGCTCGCCGCCCGACTGCGCCCTTGCCCGCTCGCGCGCCTGCATCAATGCGGTTGCGTCCGTCTCCTGCACGAAATAGACGTGCGGGATCTGCTGCTTGCTCTGCTGCAAGCGATTGGCGATGGTTTTGCGCATCTGGCTGAGGCGAACCCGCCGCCCGGTCAGCGCGGGGGTGGCGATTGGTTCGGAGATGGGTTGGGATGCGCTTTGCATCGTCACGGACAGAGGAACGCTTTGTACGACTGCGGGTTGAGGGGCGCTGTGTACCGCAGCTTCCTGGGGTACGCTGGGTGTGGCTTCTGGCTGGGATGCACTGGGTGTGACTTCTGGTCGGGTGGCTTCTGGCTGGGCTGGGGCGCTTTGGTTCTGGTCTCGCTGGGCGATGGCCAGCAGCACGTCCTCCTTGCCAATCTTGCCGCCCAGGCTGGTGCCCACCAGCGTTGAGAGGTCGATATGGTGTTCTGCCGCCATCTTCCTGGCCACCGGGGTGGCCGCGATGCGCTGCGAACTCGGTGCAGCGGCATCCACCTGCACCATTTCATGCAAGTGTGTGGCAGCGCCAGATGAATCCGGCAGCGAGTGAGGCTCGGCATCGGGTTGAATGGGCGCCCTGCTTTGTGCATTCTGGGCAGCATCCCCCTGGGGGGAGAGCAGCGACACATCTACCGATTCGCCCAGCGCCCCGATCACCGCCACGGGGGCGAGCACATCCAGTGTATCGCCCTGCGTGGCCAGCATTTGCAGCACATAGCCATCCATCGGGCTCTCCACATCCCCGGTCAGCTTGTCGGTCTCAAAACCCAAAATGGCTTCGCCCTTCTGCACCCGGTCGCCTTCGCGCTTATAGATCTGCTCCACAAACGCGTTCTTCATCGTCAGTCCCAGCTTTGGGATTCTTGCAAGCTCCGCCATTTGTTTCATCCTCTCTTTTTCTTATCAGGAAGATATTATGAAATGTTGTGTGTTACTGCATCATTCCGCGGATTGCGGTCACGATCTGATCCACATCGGGCAGCACGTAGGCCTCCATATTGGGGGCGAACGGCGCGGGCACATCCAGCGCGCCAATGCGGCAGATGGGGCAATCCAAATCGTCGAATGCGTGCTCCGCCACGAACGCGGACACCTCGGACGCGACCGAGCAGGTCAGCCAGGTCTCCTGCACGCAGGCCAGGCGGTTGGTCTTTCTGACCGATTGCAGGATTGTATCGGTGTCCATCGGCTTGATCGTGCGCAGGTCCACCACCTCTACATGGATCCCCTCGGCCTCCAATATCTTGGCCGCGGCCAGCGAATCATGCACCATCTTGGAATAGGTCACGATCGTGACATCGCTGCCCTCGCGCACCACCTTCGCCTTGCCGAGCGGCACGGTGTAGTCCGCGTCGTCCGGCACCTCCTCCACCATGTCGTAGATGGCCTTATGCTCAAAGAAGATCACCGGGTTGTTGTCACGGATCGCGGACTTTAACAGACCCTTTGCGTCCGATGCGCATGAGGGCATCACGACCTTCAGCCCGGGCACGAATGCGAACCAGGATTCAAACATGTGGCTATGCTGGGACGCCGCCGATATGCCGCCGCCCACCGGCGCGCGCAGCACCATGGGAACGGACAGCGTGCCGCCGAACGTGTATCTCATGTTGGCCGCCTGGTTCACCAATTGGTCGGATGCGATCGTGATCCAGTCCGAGTATTGCAGCTCGACGATCGGGCGCATGCCTGTCGCGGCCGAACCCACGCCGATGCCGGTATAGCCCGCCTCCGCGATGGGCATGTCCATCACACGCTCGCTGCCGAACTCCTTCCAGAGCCCCTTCGTGCAGCCGAATGCGCCGCCGTACGGACCCACATCCAGCCCCATGATATAGACCTTCTCATCGCGCAGCATCTCCTCGCGCTGCGCGGCGACGATCGCCTTTGATATTGACATCTTGCTCATATACTATGTCCTTTCTGCCGGATTGTTGGCGCTATGCATACACGTCTTCCAGCGCTTGCGCATCGGTGGGATCGGGGCTATTTCGGGCGAACGCGATGGCATCCTGCATCTCTTTGTTCACCTGCTGATCGATGTCCAGAAGATCCTGCTCACTGAGCACGTTCTCCTGCGCCAGCTTCTGGCCGAAGCAATGCACCGGGCACAGCTCCTTCCAGCGCGCGACCTCCTCCGGCGGGCGATAGCTGTCCGGCTCGCCCTCAAAATGCGTGCGCCATTTATAGGTCTTGCACTCAATCAACGTGGGGCCCTCGCCTGCGCGCGCGCGGTCGGTGGCCGCCTTCACCGCATCATGCACCGCCTCCACGTCGTTGCCGTTCACGATCACCCCGGGGATGCCGTAGGCAGCCGCCCTGTCCGCCACGTCTTTCAGCTTGCGCGGATAGTCCATGCCCTCGTTGACGTATTCGCCGTCGAAGTTCTGCTTCACGCCGCCCGCGTACAGGTTGTTCTCGCAGATGTACACGCAGGGCAGGTTATATGAGGCGGCGATGTTCACCGACTCATGGAATGTGCCCTGGGCAGACGCGCCGTCCCCGAAGAAACACAGCGCCACGCGGCCACTGTTTGTCAGCTTCGCGGTCATCGCGGCGCCCGTGGCCAGCGGGATTCCGCCGCCCACGATCCCGTTCGCGCCCAGGATCCCCAGCTGCGGTGCGGCCAGATGCATCGAGCCGCCCTTCGCCTTGTTGTAGCCGGTGGACTTCGCGAACAGCTCCGCAAACATCTTGTCAGGCTGCGCGCCCTTCGCCAGCACGTGCCCATGCCCGCGGTGCGTGGATGTGATGTAGTCGTCCGAATGGATCGCGCTGCACGCGCCCACCGCCACGGCCTCCTCGCCGATGTACAGATGCACAAACCCGGGCAGCTCGCCCGCCGCGAACAAATCGCGCACATTCTCCTCGAAACGCCGCAGACGCAGCATGTCGATGTATAGCTCCTTCTTCATGGATGCTTCCATTTTGCTCGTCCCTCCAATCCTCATTTGATCCTTGCCCACACGTCCTTGAGTACCTGATCGTCCTCCCCGCTGGGTGAAAACTCGAACCCGACGATCCCGTCGTACTTCGCTTCGGCCAGTGCGCGCAGGATGTTCCCGTAGTTCAGCTCGCCCGTGCCCGGCTCCATGCGTCCGGGTACATCCGCCACATGGAAGTAGCCGAATGTGTCCACCTCGCGCCGGATGGTCCCTTTCGGTCTCTTTGGCCAATGAACCCGAACGCACGCGCATGCATCATAATTCATATTATCCACAATAGTAACGCCAAATCAATGGGATAATTATAGCAATTCCATACAAAATTGCAGTTTCGCCGAACATTGTCCGTCACAATAAAAAAGCATGACATTGTGCTTGCTCGCACAACATCATGCCAGATGGTGTTGACATGGACCAAAATGACCGGGATTTTTGTGTCGTACAGGGCGCTTCCTCTGAAGGAATGCTGGAGGCATTTCAAAGGGCAGCAGCGACGCACGGCGCGAAAAAACTGCATTAGGTGCTCGTCGCAACACCCTCCTGTGATAGATGCATCACCTCATGTGCCGTTTGCGGTATTCGGTGGGCGATTGCCCAACCGATGCCTGAAATTTGTTGGTGAAATAGTCGGTGCTTTGATACCCCACCTGTTCGGCGATTTCATAGATCCTCAGGTCGCTCGTTGCCAGAAGCTTCTTGGCCTGTTTGATGCGAATGTCTCCGATATAGCGGTTGAAGCTGGCGCCCGTCTTCTTCTTAAACTGTTGGCCAAGGTAGGCCGAATTCAAGTGGAACTCGGTTGCCACCGCTTTCAGGTTGATGTCCGTCATATAGTTCATCTGGATGTATTTTTCTATCTCGCCAATAACGCCCTTGCCCGCCTGCGCCCTGAGCTGCTCGATATACCGCATGACCTTCAGGCAGAACCGCAGCATCAGCGATTGCGTTTCATCCACTGTGATCGCATGCAGTCCATGGATGAAGCCCGCATAGGTCTCCACCAAAACATTCGATTCGCCGCCCAAATCTGCGATGATTCGGACGATCTCCACCACGATGCCGTGCAGCAACATCTCGACGGCCTCGACACGCAGGCGCTTTCGCTTGATGGTTTGGAACAGCGCCTCCAGGCATTCCTCAACGCGTTCAAAGCCATCCGATTCCAGGCTTTGTATCACGGAATCCGTGGCGACAATATCGCTCACATCATAGCAGGGCATCAAATGCACGCAGTCCTCATGCAGTAGCACCCGGGCGGATTCATAGAATCGACAACCACTTTCGATCTCCTTCAGTGACTGGATGGATGCCTCCAGCGCCTCGATCCCGACCCCGATTTGACCCGCCTGCAACAGCATGTCGGCATCAAACGCGCGGCATACCTCATTGAGCAGGGATTCATAGAATGCGCGCTGATCCCTCGCCATGGCGGGGAGCAAGAACAGCAGCACAATGGATCGATCGGTGGCCTCAATGATGAACGCCGGGTGATGCTTTTCGAGGTATATGCCCACCTTATCCCAGGGCACCGCCGAACCGATGCTCTGCGCGTCCGCCCACAGGCTGACGCACCGAAAACGCGATTGTGCATCGATGCCCAAATCGGCCGAAAGCAGGGAGAGCGCCCCTTCCTCCGTTGCCTTTTTGTGGTTGTATATCATTTTCAGTTTGTCGCGCAAGGAGATCTGCACATACTCGCGCTTCAGCTGTTCCTGGCGATTCTTCTGCCCCAGCGACACCTGCAAACGCACCAGCGCATCCGACAATTCCTGCTCGTCCACCGGCTTTAGCAGATACTCCGCCACGCCGTATTTGATCGCCTGCTGCGCATACCCAAACTCATCGTAGCCACTGAGGATGATGAACTTGATATGCACAAGCGACAAGCGCTGGCATTCCTGGATGAGTGAAAGCCCGTCCATCGCGGGCATGCGCAGGTCGGTGATCACCAAATCGGGGTGCAACGTCAATATCATGTCCAGCGCGGTTTTCCCGTCCCCCGCCTCGCCACAAACGCGATACCCCAATCCCTGCCAGTCAATCAAAACCTTCAATGCCTTCCGCACGATCGGTTCATCATCCACCAACAAGACCTTCTGCATGCAATCCTCACCCCCATCGCTGGCAGCTCGCCCAACATGCATATTATACCCCAGATGTCCCGCAAGGTCATCATAAATAACTATAGGTTTCAGAGAAAACTATAGGTTTGTTATCATTTTGGCGTGGCAGAAATGATTTTTATGACGATGGTGGTGCCCTTTCCCTGCTCACTGAAAATGCGCAGACCCACGCCGGCCTCATAATAATAGTGCAGCCTTCGGTACACGTTTTGCAGCGCGACGCTCTTGCCTGGCCCGGGCTCGCCGCTCTTCATGGACGTTCTGACCATCTGCAGCGTTTCGGGCGTCATGCCAATCCCGTTGTCCCGGACGATGACATATACGATGAGCAGCTTGTTCCGAATCTTGATGTCATTGATCCGGCTGAGAACCGATTGGATGAACTGCCGCATATCCATCCCCTTTTCTTGTTTGCACGCAGGCAAACATGCACGATTTCGCTACGTATTATGCCAAATGCTTTTGCGCATCAGCACCGCACCCGCACAGAAACGACACCCAGCTAAATCTCAACGCTCTTCATGTCGCCCCCTGATTCGCTGTGTTTCCTATATTATACCCAGCAGCTCCTTTTGAATCAAGTGGTCTGCTGCGCAATATCGACGTATTCCACACAGGTATACCATATTCCGCCAAATGAAGTCCTCCCTTTGACATTACAGTACCGACATAGCAGACATACCGCAGGTGCTGCCCCCTGCGTCCTGTGTCCACCCAAGCCAAGTGTTTCGTGTCGGGGCGCCTTCTGAATCGCCTCCCGCTTCGCGCAAGTGATATATGTCATGACCATGACGTGCGACGGAGATAAACCAAGCATATATGCTGAAGCCTCATATTGAATTCGCCGATCATATATGCTATACTCATTTCGACGAATTGCATCAGGAGCTGACGAGTGTGGCTATCGGTGAGCGAATTCACTTTTATCGCAATCTACTGTGAATGACGCAGAAATATCTTGGTATGGCGACGGGCTTTCCCGAAAAAAATGCCGATGTTCGCATGGCACAATATGAGTCCGGCACACGCACGCCAAAATCTGATTTGGCTGACAAAAGAAATGGAGGACAAAAGATGATTCTATATAGACCTGTTGGAGAAAAAGAACTTGATCTAATCATTGAAAGCAATTACCGAGCGTTTCCTCCTCGTTTGTCCGAACAACCCATTTTTTTATCCAGTGCTGAATGAGCAATATGCGACTGAAATAGCAAGCCGCTGGAATACTCAAGATAGCAATTCTGGAAACAAAGGATATGTGACAAGATTTGAAGTCGATGACGGATATATACTCAAGTTTGATGTTCAAACTGTTGGCGCATCCTACCATCAAGAACTTTGGATTCCCAGCGAAGAACTTGAGGAATTCAATGTACACATCATTGGAAAAATAGAAATCATAGCATCATTTTCACAATAAAAAACGGTCTTGCTGACAACCAAATCAGCAAGACCATTTTCAATGGATGAAGCAATCGGATATAGCAGAAACACCCACTAACCATCTGTGTCACAGAATAAAGGCCCGAATCCTCCTGCTATCAAAAAGCGAAAAGAAATCCCGGCAACCCGCATGTCTAGCGAGTTTCCGGGATGGTTTTATTTACTCCCACTCAATTGTGCCCGGGGGTTTGGAGGTGATGTCGTAGACGACGCGATTGACGCCGGGGCATTCGCCGATGATGCGCAGCACGATGCGGTTCAGCACAGGATAGGGGATCTCCGCGACCTCGGCGGTCATGGCGTCCTCGGTGATCACCGCACGTAGCGCGATGCAATCGGCATAGGTGCGATCATCGCCCATCACGCCCACGGTCTTCACGCCCGTCAGAACGGCGAAATACTGCCAGATGGACTCGCTCAAGCCGGCCTTGGCAATCTCATCGCGATAGATCCAGTCGCACAGTCTGAGCAGATCCAGGCGCTCCTTGCGCAGCTCGCCGATGCAGCGCACCGCCAGGCCGGGACCGGGGAACGGCTGACGCCACAGCATATCGTGCGGGATGCCCAGGCTCTCGCCCGCATAGCGCACCTCGTCCTTGAACAGATATTTCAGCGGCTCCACCAGCTGCTCCTGCTGAAACATGGACTCCTTGGGCATGCCGCCCACGTTGTGATGGCTCTTGATCGTGGCCGAGCCATTGATGCCGCTCTCGATGATGTCGGGATAGATGGTGCCTTGCAGCAGGAACTGCGCATCGATCTTGCGCGCCTCTTCTTCGAACACGCGCACGAAGGTCTCGCCGATGATCTTGCGCTTCTGCTCTGGTTCGGTCACGCCCTTGAGCGCGTCCAGGAAGCGATCCTCGGCATTCACATGGATGATGTTCAGCCCCAGATTCTCGTGATAGGTCTGCATGACCTGCTCGGCCTCTTTGTAGCGCATCATGCCGTGATCCACGAACACGCAGGTGAGCTGCCCCTTGCTGAGCGCGCGATCCGCGATGACCGAGGCCACCGAGGAATCTACGCCGCCCGACAGCGCCGCCACGACCTTGCCATCGCCCACCTGCGCACGCACATCGGCGATCATCTTTTCGATCTGATCCTCGAGCTTATAGCCCGCATCACATTGGCAGATGTTGAATACAAAATTCTTCAGGATGGTGCGCCCTTCCAGGGTATGGTTTACCTCCGGATGGAACTGCACGCCATACATCCCCTTTGATTCATCGCTGAATGCGGCGACCGGGCAGGACTCGGTATACGCGTTCACAGTGAAGCCAGCGGGTGCACTGGGGATATAATCGGTGTGGCTCATGAACACAGATGTGGGATTGGATACGCCCTCAAACAGCACGCCAGAATCCACATTCAGCTCGGTGCGGCCATACTCGCTCACCTCGGCGCTGACGACCTGGCTGCCGCTGAGGAAGTTGATCAGATGCATGCCATAGCAGATGCCCAGCACCGGCACACCCATCTCAAACAGCTCACTTCCCAGCCGGGGCGCGCCATCTGCATAGACGCTGTTCGGGCCGCCGGTCAGGATCACGCCCTTGAGCGAGGCATCCTTCCATTCGGACATCGGCTTGGTGTAGGGGAGAATCTCGCAGTACACGCCCATCTCGCGCACGCGGCGCGCGATCAGCTGGTTGTATTGGCCACCGAAATCCAGAATGGTGATCTTCTGTTTGTTCTGCATCCAATCGCTCCTATCAACTTGTAAAATGATATTTTTATGATAAACGCTCTTGTGAGGTTTTGCAATACGCATTCGTTGAATATTTATTTATGTTTTGGGTGCATTTATTGGGGCGATGTCGCACATATATCTCAAATTAATTTGCAAATGAGTATATTGAGGGGGGTGGTCGTGCATACTCTGTACAAATAAAACAGTGTAGGAGGGAATACATCAATGGAGCAGACCATTATGCATAACACAAGGCGCGCCGGCTGGAGCGATAGCGAAACCAATCTGCTTTGGGAAACCGCGGACGAAGCGCAGCAGCAGGGGCTGGCATTGAAAAGCGTATTTGAACGAATTGCATCCGAAACGGGCAGGCGACCCAACAGCATCCGCAACTACTATTATGCACAGGTTCGCCAGCGCATGGGCGGGCAGGAGCGCGCCGCGCGGTTCGTGCCGTTTGAGGAGGACGAGGTGCTGGAGCTGCTGGAGCAGGTGCTGCGTGATCGTGCCAAGGGGAAATCGGTGCGTTCCTGTTTGCAGCGGATCTCCAACGGCGATCACAGCCTGATGCTGCGCTATCAAAACAAATATCGATCCGTGATCAAGACGCGTCCCGAGCTGGTGAAGGTGGTCGTGGACAAGCTGCACGATGAGGGGATCCAGGTGGAGACGCCCGAGGTCAAGAGCCGCTCGCGCACATCCCTCAGCAAGGTTTGCCGCCACATGACGGGCGCCGCCGAGCGCCAGGGCGACCCGGAGTTGGTGCGCGCACTGGAGACGCTGTCCGACTATCTGCTGGGTAACAAGAGCACGCAGGTGCAGCCGGGCAAGGGCGGCATGAATGTGCGGCTGGATCTGTATCGCATGGCGCTGGATGAGCAGCGTCTGAGTGCATCCATGCTGGTGGAGGCTGCGTCCGAGCTGATCGGCGAGGTCAAGGAGTTCCTGGTGCTGACCGACCCGGACAAGCAGAACAAGCTGCCCATCTTCTGCGAGGGCATGGTATCCAAGATCGGCACGCTGGAGGAATGCGTGGCGCAATGCGAACCGAATCTGTAGCCAATAGATTGGGGAATCCTACTTATAAAATGGAAGGTTCTTACCCTCCATACATCCCAGTGGGGTTTGTCTTCGGTCTGTGGGGAATCATCTTTAAAATAGGTTGATTCCCCCATTTTTTCGATGATAGCGGCATTTTCGGCCATGGATTCGCAAAAATCTCGTGAAACATGCGCAAATCACTTGCTTTTTTCGCGCCGATGGTGTATCATATCTCTTGCGTTGTCGAAATAGTGTTTCGATCATGCATGCTGATATAGCTCAGTCGGTAGAGCGCATCCTTGGTAAGGATGAGGTCCCCGGTTCAAATCCGGGTATCAGCTCCACATAAACCCCTGAAAACCCAGTGTTTTCGGGGGTTTTGTTGTCATCCAAGTGCCTTCCAGCGTGCCATCACGCCGTGCAGGGAGGATTGAGCCTGCCGCAGGTTCTGCAGGAGGCGCTGCGGGATCGACTGGCATAGACATCATGGTTTTGGGCATCGCTTTTCATGCGAGAACATGGTATACTGTCCGCAATGACATCACACGTAAAGGGAGTGAAACATCATGCAATATCGGGACGTAGGAAACACCGGGAAGAAGGCCAGCATCATCGGGCTGGGTTGCGAGCATCTGGACAACAAGCCATACGAGCAGGTGAAGGAGGTCATCGATGCCGCGCTGGAAAGCAAGATCAACATTTTGGACGTGTTCATGCCGGGCAAGCAGGTGCGCGAGAACATTTCAAAGGCGCTGGGCGCGCATCGCCAGGACGTCATGATACAGGGTCATATCGGCTCCACCGATGTGAAGGAGCAGTATGACATCTCGCGCGATCTGCCCACCATCCAGCGCTATTTTGAGGACCTGCTGCGCATTTTTGGCTACATCGATTTCGGCATGATGTTTTTCATCGATTCGGAGGATGATTTCAAGGGCGTGTTTGAGAGCGGGTTCGCCGATTATGTGGTCAAGCTCAAGCAGCAGGGAGACGTGAAGCACATCGGCTTCAGCTCCCACAATCCGGAGATCGCCTCGCGCGTGGTACAGACCGGCGTGCCAGAAATGGCGCTGTTCAGCATCAACCCGGCGTTTGATATGCTACCCGTCTCGGAGAACGCGCTCGATCGCCTGGATAAGGGGATGAACAGGGATATGTTCCATGGCGTGGATCCCGTGCGCGCGCAGTTCTATAAACTGTGCGAGCAGCGAGGCGTGGGGCTGACCGTGATGAAGACGCTGGGCGCGGGCAAGCTGCTCTCGGCAGAGTTTACGCCGTTTGAGAAGCCGCTCACCGTGCACCAGTGCATCCACTATGCGCTGACGCGTCCGGCGGTCGCGAGTGTCATGCTGGGCATGCAGACTCGCGATCAGGTGCTGGATGCCGTGAAGTATCTCAACATGAGCGATGAAGAACGCGATTACGCGCCCGCACTGGGTGCGTTGCGCAATGATTTCAAGGGCAACTGCGTGTATTGCGGGCACTGTCAGCCCTGTCCCGCGGATATCAACATCGCCGCCGTGAGCAAGTATCTGGACATCGCGCGGCTGGATTCGAGCAACGTGCCGCCCTCCATCCGCTCCCACTATCACAGCTTGGGGCAGACGGGCAAGGACTGCATCGGCTGTGGCAATTGTGAGAGCCGCTGTCCGTTCGGCGTGCACATCATCGAGAACATGGCGCAGGCCGTGGCGCTGTTCGACTAAACACCAAAACAATCAATCGGCTGAAGTCGCAATGATTTCAGCCGATTTTTCTGTTTAATCGTCCAGCCAATGTTGGAGGATATCAGGGTTTATGGGTTCGCTGAGTCCAGCGGTGGCGGGTTTGAGCACCAGCACGCCGTTTTCACGCAGGCTGCTATGCCGATGCCCGCAAATCTTGATGTTGTCCATCAGATACACGCCCATCGTGCCCAGCAGCGAGGAGAGCCGCGCGGTAAAATCGATGTCTTGCTGGTTGGTCTGCATGGACGTAGGCAGCCTGCGCTGCACCACGATCAGCGTCTGCGCATGATGCCGCAGCGCGCCATCCAGCACTTGTCGCACCTGCAGTTCCTCGATCTGCTGCGTGCCCTGCGCCAGCATCTGACTGTGCATCAGATATCCCGATGCATTCGCACTGAGCGACCAGAGCTGCTCATGCTCGCTATTGCCAAGCAGCTGCTCCGCATAGCCAATCGCCGCCCTGAGCCGATCCAGCTTCGGCCTGTCCTTCATGCGCAGACGGGCATATGCGCTCAGTGCGCTGCTCAGTTCATTCAGCCAGTCCGCCACATTCGCACCCACGCCACTCACCTGCATCAGCTGCTCGCGCGGTGCATCTAGTACGCCCTGCAGCGAGCCAAACCGATCGATCAGCTCGTGCGCCAGCGGGTTCACGTTGCGCATCGGGATCGCATAAAACAGCAGAAGCTCCAGCGCTTCATGCGGTTCGAATCCATCCAGCCCCTCATTCATCAACCGAAGGCGCATCCGATATCGATGCCCCTCATGCACTTGGCTCAAGCTGCTTCACCTCCCACATGATATCATTGTAGCATCACAAATGCAGTGACCAACAGTCTCTATTTGTCAGTTTTTTGCGTCCAGTGCTTCGGGCGGCATTTTCTGGCATGGATGTGAATAAGCATTGTAGCATAAGGGGGCGATTGCCATGCGCAGGGAATCATCGGATGAACGGCAGACCGTTTCAAGGCCACACCACCTGACGATGGAGAACCGTCAGCATGCGCTGATCACCGGCGTGGAGGACGTGGACAGCTTCAATGAGGAGATGATCGTGCTGCTCACCAGCGCGGGCGCGATGACGCTCGTGGGCACGGGGCTGCACATATCGCAGCTGAATTTGGAGGAGGGGCAGCTGGTGATCGATGGCCAGATCGCTGCCATGGAATATGATGAGCGATCGCGGGGATCGCGCGGCTCCATGATCAGCCGCCTGTTTAAATAGCGCATGCTGTTTCACACGGTCGGCCAATCGCAGGTATTTTTGAGCATGATGTACGCGGGCCTGGCCATTGGCGCGTGGTATGATGTGCTGGGGTTTGTTCGGCGCGTGCTGGAGGCAGGCAAGCCGCTCACGGCGGCGCTGGACGGCGTGTTTGCGCTGGGCGTAGCGGTGATGCTGGTGACGGCGATGCTGCTCGTCAACGGAGGCGAGATGCGCATGTTCTGCCTGCTTGGTGCTGGGTGCGGCGTGGTGATCTATTGGTTCACGGTGCGGCCGCTGCTTCGGCTGATCGTGGTGCGCCCAGACAGATGGGCATTGCGACAGGCGCGCAGGTTGGTGCAGACAGGTTGGATGAAAAAAGTGTTGAAATAGGCAGGAAAAAAGAGAATCATGCAGAATGTATTAGAGTGTATAGGTATCGATACATTGAAATGGGAAGCGTGGTGCAGGCGATTGACACGAAAGAGAACTGTAAAACCGCGGTTCTGGCTGATGCTGATGGGCATCTTGCTGGTGGTATTTTTGGGCGTATATGTCAGCCAAACCAGCTATATGAACCATCAGGACGACCAAATCGCGCAGCTGCAACAGCAGCGCGATGATGCCGCCAATGAAAATGCCGAACTGGAACGCAAAATCAACTTCTCCAAGACCGACGCCTATGTGGAGCGTGTGGCGCGCGAGGAGTTCGGGCTGATCAAGCCGGGCGAGATTCGGTTTGTGGCGGGCGCGGAAACGAGCACGCAGCCGGCCGCTACCACGCCGCCGACTGAGGTGGCGGAAGGCGTCCCAGACAATGCACAATAATATCGCAATGCTTCGAGTCGCTGCGCTGGACGTGGGGTCCAATTCGGTTCGCCTTTTGGTGGCCGATGTGCGCGGCGGCTTGTTTTTGCCTGTGCTGCAGGATCGGATCACCTCCCGGCTGTATGCGGGACTAAAGGACGGGATGCTGCATCCGGATTCCATCGCCCGCACGGCGGATGCGATCGGGCAGCTGGCGCAGCGCGCGCGGGAGGCGGGCGCGACGGAGATCTATGGCTATGGCACCAGCGCGATGCGGGATGGCCAGAACCGCGATGTATTGGTGCAGGCGGCAGCAGATATGGGTGTGTCGCTGGAGCTACTCAGCGGGCATCAGGAGGCGGCCTTGAGCTATCTGGGGGCAGCGCCGGATGGACGCGCGGGTGTGGTGGACATCGGTGGGGGTTCCACAGAGATCATGGCGGGCGAACAGGGCAAAGTGCTGGCAGCCGCATCGGCGCAGATGGGCGCGGTGAGGCTGTCCGAGCAGATGAAGGACATCATTGCGCCGGACGAGATGGTTCATCGGGCGATGGCGGTACTCGCACCCATTTATGCCGAAGTGCGGCATGTGCCTGTGGATGGCTGGATCGGAATAGGCGGCACCATCACCAGCTTGGCTGCGATGGATCTGCAGCTAGCATCCTATGATGCGGCGCGCATCGAGCATCACCCGGTGACGGCGGAGCTTGCGCATGCATGGCTCATCAAGCTGTGCGGCATGACGATGAAACAGCGCCAGCAGGTCACTGGTATGAACCCCGCGCGCGCGGACATCATGCCCTATGGCACTGCGATCCTGTGCGCATTTTTCGCGCTCAGCGGTGCGCAGCAGCTGCTAGCCAGCGACAAGGACGCGCTGACCGGCAGTCTGCTGGAACGCTTCATCAATCTCAAATGAGCATGAAAACCCTTATACTGCAAGGAACTTTCACGGTCTCCCGACCACACAGAAATAAAACGCTTGACAACGCATCCCATATGCGGTATAATAACTTTTGCGTCGCGGGGTAGAGCAGTCCGGTAGCTCGTCGGGCTCATAACCCGGAGGTCGAGGGTTCAAATCCCTCCCCCGCAACCAGCTGAGTGTCCCAGGCTTGACACAATATCAAGCCTGGGACACTCATAATTATGAGTTCACGACTTGTTGAGATTGGGAGTGGCTTACGGCTACTCCTTTTTTGTTTGCATCAAAGCTTCCGGCTGTGGAAGTGGCAACACATTGGGCATCTCAATCGAGCCGACGCGGTTATAATGGATTTTGAGCTTTTGAACATGTACGCCGTCTATCTTCTCTGCCTGATACACCTCTATGCAATCCACAAGCTCACTTGCCATTCGCTGCATCAATTTCTTTGCGCGGGGTACTTGCAAACAAGGGCGATAAATATGGGGCTGTATCAAAACGAAACGTTTTGATGCAACCCCTTTATTCATGGTTCGAATTTACATTGCCAGAATCAGCGATTGGGTGAAGCTGAATGTGGTTCCGGCGGGCAGCTGGATGTTTTGTGGCGCGGTGAAGTATACGCCCGTGTTGTCCAGATGGAACGGTATGGACGATATCGTGCCATCCGGCTGCGTGAACCACAAGGTTCCCACAGTTGGTGCGCCGGTATAGTTCGCGAGTTCCGGATACTGAGCCACTGTCATTAGATAGTGCGTCTCTCCGGCGACATACGTTTCATCATTGGCCAGCGAGCCTGTGCCCCAGAAGTTATAATTATAGCCGTTTGTGATCACCGAAACGCCCAGCCCGAGCAGCTTGGGATCGACCGGGAAGCGCCCGGTCACGCTCCAATCATACACAAAGGTGGACAGATCGGAGAGGTTCTGCGTCAATGTCGAGACGGAGGTTTCAAGCGCCGTCAAGCGCGCATTGATCGCGTCCAGCTCCTCCTGCGTGATCCCAGGGCCCGTGGGGCCTGTCACGCCCTGAATGCCCTGGATGCCTTGAATGCCTTGCGCCCCGGTCGGGCCTGTATCACCGATCTCGCCCTGCAGACCCTGAATGCCTTGAATGCCCTGCGTGCCGGTTGCACCAGTGATGCCTTGAACTCCCTGCGGCCCAGTTGCGCCAGTGACCCCGGCAATGCCTTGGATACCCTGCGCGCCTGTTGCACCCGTGGCACCTGTTGCACCTGTTGCACCTGTTGCACCCGTTGCGCCCGTTGCACCCGTTACTCCCTGAATTCCCGTAGCTCCAGTTGCACCAGTGATGCCTTGAATCCCCTGCGGCCCGGTTGCGCCAGTGACACCAGCAATGCCCTGGATGCCCTGCGCGCCTGTTGCACCCGTAGGACCCGTTGCACCTGCTGCACCCGTTGCACCCGTCGCGCCCGTCACTCCCTGAATCCCCGTGGCTCCGGTTGCGCCCGAGATGCCTTGAACGCCCTGTACCCCTTGAATGCCTTGCGCGCCCGTGGGACCTGTTTCGCCCCGCAGTCCCTGAATGCCCTGGATTCCTTGGATGCCCTGTGCGCCGGTGGCGCCCATCGGCCCGGTTGCGCCAGTAACCCCCGCAATGCCCTGAATGCCCTGCGGTCCTGTCGCCCCGGTGGGGCCAATCGACCCGGTTGCTCCTGTTGCCCCGGTGATGCCGCATCGGCAACAGCAGCATGTATTCTGGCAGCCACGGCAACAATTGCTGCCCATGTTATATCGACGGGATGCTCCCCCATCGTGATTGATTGTCTTCATCATACATGAAACGACTCCTCTTATGAAAATGTCCTGATACAGCATATGTCTCGCGCAGGCACCGAGTGCGTCCAGCCGTCTCTGCGGATCGGATCGGCTTGCGCATGGCGAGTTTGTCAAGCATGCTGGACAGCAAGGACGAAAGACCAGCTATAAAAAGTCAATAGGGAAAAGTCAATTTGAGTAACTTTTTAGGCGTTCTTCAAGAGTGCCTGTATGCAACTCAAAGAGGTGGTTGTCAAAGTCATAAAAATATAGGGATTTTCCCTCACCATCAATGCGGGAGCGCTCTGGTCGTACCTCGGCGCCAGATGCGATAACCTTTGACCGATACGATTCAAAGTCTGTTTCAGAGATTTGGAACGCTATGTGATTGTAGGTAGGCGCTGTAAGAGGTTCGCCCTCCATGATGCACAGCCAGATGTCATTGATGAGAAAAAACATTTCCGTTGAGAGTGAAAATTGCTTTTCTCCACTTGAATATACTTCTTTGGCATCAAAAACGGTTTTAAGAA
>JAJDGF010000033.1 GCA_030265545.1 Eubacteriales bacterium OttesenSCG-928-N13 | reverse complement strand
CTTGCAGCACGCGTTCACCCACGGTCACCAGCATCGTGCTCAGGTTGGCGTAGCGACTCAGGTGTCCATCATCATGCTGGATCTCAATCAGGTTGCCCAGCTGCGCATCCCGCTCGGCGCGCACCACCGTGCCAGCAAGCGTCGCCAGCACCGCCTCCCCGGCGGCCGCGGCGATGTCCACGCCCGTGTGAATCGTCCAGATGCCCAGCGTCTCAGACCATTGCGGCGCATGCTCATCGTGCATGGTCAATTGCTCGCGCCCGCTCAGCGGCCAGATGGGCTGGGGCGCAGTGTCTCTTGCGAGTGCGTCCTCCAGCGTCTCCACGCTGCTGGGTGTCATCACCACAGGCGCGATCGTGGGCTGCGGCGCGGCAGGGGTGGGGGTTCGTCCCGCGTTGCGCGCATAATATGCCGCTCCGCCCACCATCGCCAGGCATGCCGCCAGCGTTAGGCTGAACGCCCCGCGATTGAGCGCCCCGCGCAGTGTCTTGAGCGCCGATTTGCATCCATCGATCCATCTATCCATGCCAAACCCTCCCATGGCCTGTTGATGGAATCAGTATCGCCCGATATGGGGCGGTTTATTCGCATCCAGCCAACAGAATATGGGATGGTTTCATATCAAAGAAAGTACGGCATATTGCTGTGATATGATCAATCGAAGGTTTCGTGAATGTCGCACACGATCTCCCCGTGCGAAATGAAGGTGTAGATGCTCAGCGTGCCCTCCCCCTGATAGCGGAACGAGAAATCGATGTCCTCGTTATAGTCCACCAAGATCGCATCGCGTGAGTGGGACACGTAGTCCTGCGTGTACTTCGATCCATAGGTGGATTTGTGCGTGATATCCACCACATCCAGGTTCTTGATCGCCAGATAGATGCAGCTGGCCACCTGCGCCACGCCGCCCCCCGTGACCTTCACGCCCCGCCCGTTGGTTGCGGCCTTATAGCCATATTTCGCGGTGCGCGGCCCGACCAGCTCGTTGAACGAGAAGCTGTCGCCATCATTCAGCTGTGTGTCATTGATGCTGTCGGCAGCCAGGCTCACATTGATCTGGTTGGCGCGGTTCCCCTCGATCTCAAACGAGGCGGAGCTGATCGCGCGGCCATTCCCCTGCATGGACAGCTCGCTATACAGGCTGTTCTCCTCGATCCAGAGCGAGATCACGAACCCGGCATAATAGTTGGTGAATCGAAAATCGATCGACGGATAATCCACCAAGATCGCATCGCGGCTGGAGGACACATATTTGCCGTTGTAGGCGCTGCCGTAGGTCTGCTTTTCATCGTATTCGATACCGTCCAGCTGCTTGAGCGCCAAATAGATCGTGGAGGCCACCTGTGCCACGCCGCCGCCCGCGACCTTCACGCCGCGGCCATTGATCGCGCTTTCAAAGCCATAGCGCGCGGTGCGCGGACCCACCAGATCGTTGAACGAAAAGCTGTCGCCATAGCCAATATGCACGCCGTCTATCGCGTCCACGGCCAGCTGCACATTGTTGATGCGCGCGCTGGTCGATCCGCGAAGTGGCGTGTCGGCCTGCACCGATTCGCTCGCCAATGCGCTTGCCGTTGGCATCATCACAATCAGCATGATGGCTGCCAGCATGATCGCCAGTTTTCTCATGAACGCTCCCTCCTTCGGAATCGGGCAACAGCGGGTTTTTTGTGCGGTTCCATCTGCTATTTTGACGAATGCTGTGCGCATTGGTTCCATTCGCCTTGTGCTTCCGAACCTTCCATCACGCAAAATGCCACCGCGAAACCGTCTGCGTGGCTGATGGAAATGTGGATGCGTTTGCCGCCCAATGCCATGAACCGCTCCAGTGCGCCTTCGGTCAACGTACACAGGGGTTTGCCCTGGTCGTCGTTGCGGATCTCGATGTGCCGGGTGGAGAAGCCGCTGAACCCGGTGCCCAGCGCCTTGGCCACGGCCTCCTTCGCCGCAAAGAACCCGGCTGCCGTCTCAGCACCCCGTTGCGCGATGCGCTCGCGTTCTGATGCGGTGAATATCCGCTCCAAAAAGTGTTCCTTTTGAATGGATGTCTCCATCCGTGCCACATCCATCAGGTCGGTGCCTACACCAATCACCATGTCCTATCCCTCCGCAATTGCATTGATGAAAGATCAACCATATCGATCCGTGCCGCGCACCGATACATCCCCCGCATACAGCGCGCGCAGACTACCATCCGAAAGCCGCAGCATCAGCGCACCATCCGGCGAGATGTCCTCGGCCACGCCCTCGTGCTCGCCGTCCGGGCAGATCGCCCGCACCCGCGCGCCCAGGGTGGAGCAGTGGGCCTTGTAGATGGGCAGCAGCCAGCCCATGCCGCTGTTTTGCCAATGGGCGTACACCTCGTCAAAGGCATTCAGGAATGCTTCCACCACCGCCGCGCGCCGTGGGCGCTTGCCGCTCACGCTCTCGATGGAGCCGGCGTCCGGCAGCTCGGGCGGGAATTTCGTGCCCAATATGTTCACGCCAATGCCGATCACCGCCCAATCCAGCCGATCCTCGGATGCGCTGATCTCAAGCAGCGTGCCGCACAGCTTTTTTCCGTTTGCCAGCATGTCATTGGGCCATTTGATTGAAAGGTCCAGTCCGCACACGTCCGATATCGCGCGGCATAATGCCACCGCGCTGACCATGACCAACTCAGGTGCGCGCGCGACAGGTACATCCGGTCGCACGATCAGGCTCATCCAGGCGCCCTGCCCGGGGCTTGATATCCAGCCCCTGCCGCGCCTGCCGCGTCCTGCGGTCTGCTCGTCGCTTAGCACGAGCGACTTATCTGCCGCACCCTGCCGCGCCAGCTGCTTGGCCACGATGTTGGTCGAATCCACCACATCAAAATACACCGCGCCACGCGCCCGAAGCGCATCGCTCATCAGCGGATTCAACGGCATCGCCCCTTTGCATACGATTCTGCATCCAGTATACGCCAATGGCATTGCGCAGGCAAGCAAAAAACCAACATTTTGTGAACGATTCTGAGCAAAAGAGGCTCTTCTGCGGCCAAAATGCGTTGAAATAACAGCGCGCGCTTGTAATTTTGCATGGGCATGGGTTATACTCATACATGGAACTTTTTTCGTGAATATGCGACCTAATCATAGACCATATGAACAGGAGACGCCAGACATGATACAAGGCACACAGGATATGGTAAAGCTGCTCAAGGAAAACATTGGGCGCGTGATCGTGGGCAAATCGGACGCGGTGGAGCTGCTGCTCATCGCGCTGCTCTGCCGCGGGCATGTGCTGATTGAGGACGTACCCGGCGTGGGCAAGACCATGCTGGTTTCGGCGTTGGCGAGGTCGCTGGATTGCAGCTTCAAGCGCATTCAGTTCACGCCCGATATCACGCCCAGCGACATCACCGGCTTCACCATGGCCAATTTCAAGACGGGCGAGCTGGAATATCACAAGGGGCTCGTGATGAGCCAGATCGTGCTCGCGGACGAGATCAACAGAACCTCGCCCAAGACGCAGTCCTCGCTGCTGGAGGTCATGGAGGAGGGGCAGGTGACGGTGGACGGCACCACCTACATGATGCCGCAGCCGTTTATCGTGCTGGCCACGCAGAACCCGGTGGAGTTCGTGGGCACCTATCCCCTGCCGGAGGCGCAGCTGGACAGGTTCTTCATGCGCATCTCGCTGGGGTATCCGACCGCAGATGAGGAGACCGAGATCCTGAATCGTTATGTGACGGGCACGCGCCCGATCGAGGGGCTCAGGCCGATCTGCGCCGCGCAGGATGTGCAGGTGCTGCAACAGCGCGTCAATGAGGTCTATGTGAGCAAAGAAGTGCGCAGCTATATCTCGCTGATCGCGGCGGCCAGTCGCAAGTCGTCGGGGCTCTCGCTCGGCATCTCCACGCGCGCCAGCATCTCGCTGTTGCGTGCATCGCAGGCGCGGGCGCTGTTGACGGGTCGCGATTATGTGCTGCCCGAAGACGTGCAGCTGATGGCGCAGCCGGTGCTGTCCCATCGCGTGATGCTCAGCCCGGAGGCACGCATGCGCAACATCACCACCGAACGCGCGCTGTCCTCGATCATCGGCTCGGTGCAGGTGCCGGTCAAGCTTCCATGAGGATGCGGCTGCCGGTGTTCCTGCTGTGCTTTGTCACGCTGCTGATCGTTGCGCTGTCTACCGGCGCGTCGATCTATTACCTGTTGCTGCTGGTCATGCTGATGATGCTGGTGACCAGCGTGATATCGGTCGTGCTGGCGGTGATGACGGTCAAGATCAGCATGGATACCCCCAGAAGAAAGCTATCCCGCGGCGCGAGCGCCCTGCTCTCGGTGCGGGTCAAATATTTCGGGCTGCTGCCCACCCGTTCGTTTCAGCTGGTGCTCTCTGTGCCCGAGGATGTCAACGCGCAACAGAGCATCGAAGTGGCGCTGATGCCGTTCAAAGAAAAACAGTTTCAATATGAAATGAGCTGCCCGCATCGCGGGTTGTATCATGTGGGCGTGGTGGGCGTGAAGGTGACGGACATCTTCCAGCTGATCAGCCTGAAGCGCAAGATCAGTGGCAATCAGGTGCTGCTGGAGGTGCGTCCGAATGTGACGCGCATCCGGCCGATCGAGCTGAGCTCGGGCGATAGCGAGCCCACCGTGATCACGCGCACCACCGAGGACACCGCGTCCCCGTCCGATGTGCGCAATTACCAGCTGGGCGATCCGCTCAAGAAGATCCATTGGAAGCTGTCCATCAGAAAGCGCGAGCTGCTGGTGCGCAACTATGAGGAATCGTCCCGTCCGGACACGCTGATCTTGGTGGATCTGTCCCCGATCAACTCCATGCGAAGCCAGGCGCTGACCATGCAGGACGTGATTTGCGAGACGGCCGCCTCGATTGCGCACGCGCAGCTGAGCAACAATTATCCCGTTCGCATGCCGCTGATGAGCGCGCATCCGCAGGAGGCATCCGGGCAGAATGAATTGAGCTTCCCGCGATTCTTGGATGCGCTGATGCGCACCGAATTTGATAGTCCCTATCCGTTTGAGCAGGTGCTGACGCTCGAGATGCGGCGCATGCAGCGCACGGGCGGCGCGGTGCTGGTCACAGCCCGGCTCACCCCGCGCATCGCGGACATCGCGCAGCAGCTCCGCCGCTACGGCATGCAGGTTTCGCTGTATTGGATCACCGAAACCCGCCGCGCTGAGGCGCTCGAGATGATGGAGCGCCTGTCCATTCTGGGCATCCGCACGCATCGCGTGGATCCGTGGGACAAGGGGCTTAACGAAGCAAATGCCGCGCAATGAGCGGCGCATGGGCGGTGTTTGCCCATCGCGCCATACGGTTTGAAGAATCTATGCTGGGCAGGTGAACTATGGCGAATCGCGCAAAATGGCTGGACATGCTGGGCGCACTGATCATTTCGGTGCTGCTGGGTGGCTCGCTGAGCATGATGGTCGCAGAGGCCATGGCGCTGAGTGTATCCGCGGTCACGGTGTATGCCGTGAGCGTGGGCATTGGCGTGCTGTTGAGCCTGTCCATGTATTCGCGTACGATGATGGGCGTGTCGGCGGCGATCGCGGCGCTTGGGCTGCTCATCTGGTCGCTGTCCCCGGCGAGGCCATGGGCCGCGCTGATAGATCTGCTGCGCGCGCTGGTGAACTTCGGCAATGGCGAGCCCATGATGCTGAGCGAGTATTCAATCACGGTGGCCATTTTGCTGTGCGCGCTGTTCACGCTGGCCATTCACTGGATGAGCCGCATGCCGGGCGGCGTGTATCCCGCGCTCACGCTGGCGATCATCGTGATTATGGGCGCATGGCTGGTGGAAAAGCGCATGTCCGCCGCCTATCTGGTGCCCACCATCGCGGCGCTGGCGGCGATGTTCGCGCGCTCGCCGGACGACAAGCTGCCCTATGTGCGGGCGCTGCCAGCCGGGTTGATTGTGGCGCTGCTGGCGTTCATGCTTGTGCCCAGCGGGAATGTCACATGGAAGCCGCTGCAGGACGGCGCCGAGAAGATTCGGCAGCTGTTTTCGGATTATTTCATGTTCACCGAATCGCGCGTGATCTACTCGTTGTATCCGGACGGGTTCCAGCCGCAGGGCGAACCGCTGGGCGGGCCCGCCGATCCGAACGACCACCCGGTGATGGTGGTGGAATCAAACGATACGCTGCTGCTGCGCGGCTCGATCAAGCGCACCTATACCACCTATTCCTGGAACAACACCAGCGTGAACAATCGCTATCTGTTCGTGGATCCCACCAAGCGCAGCACGCGCGATGTGATCTTTGATTCGGCACGGCTGGACGGGGTGAACACGGGCAATGCGTTTCAGCAGGTGAGCGCCAAGGTGACCATGCTGTCGGAGGGCATCTCCACGCTGTTTGTGCCGCATCGCGTGACGGATCTGTCGGCGGGGCTGGACAATGCGATCTATTACAACACCAGCGGCGAGGTGTTCCTGACGCGCGGCGTGACGGAGGGGGACACGTATGAGTTCACCGCTGTGGCGCCCACGGGCGACACCCGCGCGATGGAGCAGCTGCTGCAATCGATGCAGAATGAACAGGACAGCCAGTATCAGGCGGCGGCCGGGGAATATGGTTCATTGCCGCACGGCATTGAGAGCGGTGTGTATGAATTGGCACAGCGATTGACGGAGGGCGAATCGTCCCCCTATCAGAAGGCGCTCGCGCTGCAAAGCTACCTGATGGAGAATTACACCTACTCGCTGGATGTGCCCTATCCGCCGACCAACCGAGATTTCGTGAGTTATTTCCTGCTCGATAGCGAGCAGGGCTATTGCAGCTATTTCGCCAGCGCGATGACCGTGATGGCGCGCATGGCCGGGCTGCCCGCGCGGTATGTGGAGGGCTACATGGTCACCCCCGGCGGCGCGGAGGGCAAGATCGTGACGGGCCGCAACGCGCACGCATGGGTGGAGATCTATTTCAACGGCGTGGGCTGGGTGAGCTTCAACCCCACGCCCGGCAATGGCGAAACCGAGCCGGGAGACGGGCAGGGCGATGGAGAGGCATCCCCGGACGCGGGCGATTCTGCGCCGCCGCCGGAGGAGGGCGAGGATCCCGCCGATGAGCAGGAGGAGCAGCCGCCCGAGGAGGACCCGATCGACGAGACGGCGGGTGAGGACGAAACGGACAGCGCCGAGCAGGAGGCGCATCAGTATGAGGACGAGCAGGATCAAAACGCGCTGCCCGAGGATGAGCAGGACGGCACCGATGGTGATCCCGATTCAAACCAGCAATCGCCCAACTTGTGGTGGTTGTATGTGCTGTTGATTCTGGCGGCACTGGCCTGCACGTTATACTTTGGGCATCGCCGCATCGTGGCATCCGATCCGCGCACGATGGCCGCCGCGTCCAAGGAGGGCGCGGACAAGCTGGCCATCTGGTATCGCGCAATGCTGTTGGTATTGGCGCAGCAGGGGCAGAGCCCGAACGCGCAGGAATCCCCGCTGGCCTTCGCGCGCAGGCTGAAGGAAGGTGGCGTTACAGGGGACGCATTCCTGTACCTGGCGCAGCAACTGGAGCAGAATCGTTATGCGCAGCGCCAGCCCGAATCCTTGGTCTATAAGCAGGCCAACATCGCCTATCAGCGCCAGGTCAAACAGCTCAAGCCGCTCGAGAGACTGAGCTGGTATCGCGATCGGCTATTGCATGGATTGGGCAGCATCGCACAAATACCGTAATCATGCGCGGCAGCCTCGTTGGCGCCCGCCAATGGTGCGCGGCTTCGCCCGTGTCTGCCAGCAATCAATCAAATCGCACAAATGGCATAATCATGCGCGGCAGCTAGCCGTCACCCGAATCTTTTGGCGATTGATTTTCGCCGCGAAACAGGCATTCCCCCTATATCACACGCATAAAGAATACAACCTTGCTGCAGCCGCGGCGGGGTTGTATATGCGTAAGGGGGGTCTGGCCGTGATGCACAAAAAGATACTGTGCCTGCTACTGATGCTGACGCTTCTGCCCGGGATGGCATTCTCCTCGCCGGAGCCGGATGAATTTCGGTGCATGCTGCGTTTCACGCTTGATATGCAGGGCATTTTGGCCGATCCGTTCGATCACTGGGCGGACGAGCTGGCACAGATGATCGAGCCCACGATCGACTATATGCAGTGGCCGGAGGGGGAATCCATGCGCCTGCGCGTGATGGGCAACGGTCAGCAGCTGCTTTTGCTGCAATTGGATCGTGCAGCGGAGCGCGTCGCGCTTGGGTGCAGTCTGATGGGGGATGGGCAGGTGCTTTTGCAGGGCGAGGCAGCAGAGGATGCGCTCAGGCTGCTTGACAATACGCGAACGGTGCTCGCGCCCGATACCGATTGGCCATATGCCGACTGCACATTGACGGTGCATGCTGGCCAGGCAGCGCAGTTCCTTCATGGTCTGGATCAGCTGCTGTCCCGCTGGGCGGCGGATGCCGGGCCCGATCCGCAGGAGATTGCGCTGGCGATGGCGGTGTTCAGCAATGGCATCGGAGATCTGATGGACAAGCACCCATCTGCCGCGCCGATCTTGCAGGTGCTGGTGCAATACCAGCCGACCGAGTTGAGCCCGAGCGAGATCGACCCGAATGCCACAGCTGCCCCCGATGGGCTGAGTGCGGCGCTCGTGTCGGAGTTGCCTGGACTGCTCATGCGCAAGCTGGCGCAGCCGCCGGTGATGGACGGTTGATCGATTCACACAGAATCATGGAACGGTGTTGTAATATGTGCCGTTTTGATGTACAATGATGCCATCCTGACCGCGAGGGGGGTGGCCTTTTTATGCAGAGGATTGTGAGTCCGCGCCAGATGCGCGAACTGGAAGCGCGCTATATGAAAGAGACGGGCACCCCGTCCATCGAGCTGATGGAGCGCGCCGCGACGGGTGTTTGTGATGAAATTGAACAGAGGTTGGATGGCTGCGCTGGCCATGCGGTATATTTCGCGTGCGGTCCGGGGGGGAACGGCGGCGATGGCTATGCGGCGGCGCGTCTGTTCGCGAGCCGTGGTGGCAAGTCGGTGGTCATCTCGATCTCGGATGAAAGCAGTCTTTCGAGCGATACATTGACCAACTGCGTGCGCGCGCATGATACGCCGCGCGTGTTCTTTCATGATATGGCTGAGATTGATTCGTTGCCCCCGCCCGATATGTGGGTGGACGCGATGTTCGGCATCGGGCTGAACAAGGCGCTGGAGGCGGGCGCTTCTGCCATCGCGATGCGCATGCAGCACGATCGGGCGCTGGGCGCGATTGTGCTGGCGGTGGACATCCCGAGTGGACTGAGTGGGCAGACGGGTGAGCTGCTGGGCACGGGCGTGCAGGCCGACCTGAGCGTGACGTTTGAATGCCCGAAGTTCGGGCATGTGCTGCTGGATGGGCTGGATCAGGTGGGCGAGCTATTGACGGTGAGCATCGGCATCCCGCATGAAATGCTGGATGGCAACGTGGCATTGCGTCCTGATCTGGATGATCTGATCCCGCATTTCCCCTCGCGCGCGCGAAACAGCCACAAGGGCACCTATGGCCATGTGTTGCTGATTGCGGGCTCGCGCGGCATGGCGGGTGCGGCGCTGATCGCGGCGATGGCGGCGCTCAGGAGTGGCGTTGGGCTGGTCACGGTGCTATGCCCTGAATCGGTGCTGCCCATTTTGCAGGTGGGCGAGCCATGCGCGATGTGCGTGCCATTGCCCGAACAGGATGGCGTGATTTCGTCCGATGCGTTGCCGATCGTGGAGAAGCTGCTCATGGGCAAGTCGGCGGTGGTGATCGGGCCTGGGCTGGGCAAGGCGCCGCCCGAGATTGTGGAGTGCGTGCTTTGTAGCGGGCTGCCCGCATTGCTGGATGCGGACGCGCTGAATATAATGAGTGAAAATGCGCAGCTGATGGGACTGCTGAGATCACATCATCTGATCACGCCCCATCCGGGCGAGGCTGCGCGGCTGCTGGGTCACGCGTGCACCGATCCGGTGCAGGATGCGCTGGCGCTGCATGCGCTGGGCTGCACGGCGCTGCTGAAGGGCGCAACCAGCGTGATTGCAGGAGATGAGGTCCATCTGAGCAGCAGCGGTTGTCCCGGCATGGCCAAGGGTGGCAGCGGGGACGCGCTGAGCGGGGTATGTGGTGCGCTGATGGCGCAGGGATTCGATACGGAGCTGGCTGCATGGCTGGGGAGCGAGCTGCATGGGCGCGCGGGCGAGAATGCCGGTGCGCAACTGGGGGATCGCAGCATGACGGCCATGGATTTGGTTCATCAGCTAAAGGAGGCGTTTCGGCTTGTCTGGTAAATTGAGAAGCAACCCACTGCGGCAGGAGGCCGAGCGCATCATGGGCTGCCCGGTGCGGCTGGATCGCGGGGAGGATTTGTATCTGTGCATGCCGCCGGTCTCCTATCCGCTGTCCGAGCTGTTTCAGCTTACATTGCGGGATCAGCGCCTTCGCATGCGCCCCACGGCGCAGGGGTTGGCGGCGTTTGAAATATGGGCGATGCAACGGATCCATAATGATACATTCGGCACGGAACTGCTGGGTTTTCAGGGCGCACAGGTGAGCGAGCTGGAGTCCGAATTGTTCATTCAGGGCGTGAAGCACATGGAGCTGAACGCGCCCACCATGCTTTGGTTGCACTATGACAAGCGCATTCGCCAGATGGCGGCCGATTGCCTGCGCAAGGGCGAGGGCGGCGGCGCGCTGCATGCGTGCTGGGCAGCGATGACGCTGGGCATACAGGGAGGGAAAGTGAAATGAAGCTGACTTGGCTTGGGCATGCGTGTTATCAGATTGAGAACGAGCAGGGCAATATTCTGCTGATCGATCCATACGATCCGCAGCTGGGCTATCCGAAAATCCAGGCGAAGGCGGATATCGTGACCACCAGCCATGGCCATTATGATCACAATTATACCGAGGATTTGCCCGAAGGGTTTGTGCTGCTCGATGATGGGCAGCCCTACCACGGGTTGGGATTTGATGTGTATGGCGTGGCCAGCTTTCATGATGATGCCGAGGGCGCAAAGCGGGGCGCGAACTGGATCTATGTGATCGAGACGGACGGGCTTCGGATCGTGCACCTAGGGGATCTGGGGCATGCGCTGAGCGCCAAACAGCTGACGCAGCTGGGGCGGGTGGACATCCTGCTGCTGCCGATCGGCGGGTTCTATACGATCGATGCGAATCAGGCAGTTGATGTGATGCGTGCTATCAGGGCGCGGGTCACCATCCCGATGCACTATCGCAATCGGTGGTGGACAAGCGAGAACATCCTGCCGATTGAGGCATTCACCTCCTTGGTCGAATCGAAGCAACTGCCCACAAATGGCATCACCTGCACGCACGAGACCATCACCGATTTGCCCGATGTGATCGTGCTCGAATACCAATAAAAATGAGTGGCTTGGAGCAGATAAGGCTCCAAGCCACTTATTATCATGTTGCGCATGATCAGCTCTTTTTCTCGCTATGCATCACCCGATCAAAGACGCTATTGAGCGCCTTATAGTACCATGTTTCCATCGTGTTTGATGCATCCTTTAAATGCTTGCGAATGGGAATATGCTGCGGACAGTGCGCCTCACACGCGCCGCAATGTTTGCACTGGGATGCGCGAGATACGGTACCGGTGGCGCTTTTCGCCCCGCTTGTGCCGCTCAGATAATGGAACACTGGGGGCAGCCCGCCGAACATGGATTTGCTGTTATACATGGCGAAGCAATAGGGGATATCCACGCCGAATGGACAGGGCATGCAGTAGGCGCAGCCCGTGCAGGGTACCTTCGTATTCTTCTCGAATTCCGCTTTGATGTCGTCGAGCGCATCGAGCTCCTTTTGGGTCAGCATGTCGGGCAATGCGGTAGATGCAACCTTCACATTTTCCTCGATGTGCGCCTCCGCATTCATGCCGGACAGGACGACACTCACCTCGGGATGGTTCCACACCCAGCGCAGCGCGAGCGCCGCAGGGCTTTGCTTCGGTTGGATGCCGTCCATGATCTGTTGCGCCTTGGGCGGCATCTTGCCGATCAATGTGCCGCCCCGAAGGGGCTCCATGATGATTATGCCCAGTCCTTTTTCATGGGCATAATGCAGTCCTTCTGTCCCGGCTTGAAAGTTCTCGTCCACATAGTTGTACTGGATCTGGCAAAAGTCCCAGGGATAGTCATCCACGAGCTGTTTGAACGCCTTGATGTTGCCATGGAAGGAAAACCCGATGTTGATGATTCTGCCATTCGCCTGTTCTGTCTTGATAAATTCCTCAATGCCAAGGCCCTTCAGCTTGAGCCAATCCTCATAGGTGTTGATGCCGTGCATCAGATAATAATCGATGTGATCCGTCTGCAGGCGTTGCAACTGCTCGACAAAGAATCTCTCGATATCCTCGCGCTTGTGCACGAGCGGCAGCGGCAGCTTGGTGGCGATTTTCACCTTGTCCCGATAGCCCTTTGCCAGCACGCTGCCCAGCACATTTTCACTATTTGGATAGGTGTAGGCGGTGTCGAAATAGTTCACGCCCTGATGGATGGCACTGACAATCTGCTGCTCAATCCGCTCTGTGTCCGGGGTCATCACGCCCTTCGTCGGGAAACGCATACAGCCGAAGCCCAGAATGGACAGGCGGTCTCCGGTGGATTTCATCGTTCGATATTGCATCGCGGTTGCCTCCCCGTAATTCACTGGTTGACACGTCAACTCATGAGGAGTATATCATTCTTAGGTTGATATGTCAACCGATTTGTGATATACTATTTTTTATAAGGAGGGCAATCGCATGGGGGATTTTGTGCTCGACAAACGGGATTTTGGGATATGGTTGATGTGGAAAAACAGTTATAAGACGGTCTTTGATTGTATATTCAATGATCTGGATATATCGGATGGCGATTTCATGGTGCTGGAGCTGCTGATGCGCACCGCAGAGGGAAGGTTGCGCCAGCAGGAGATGGCAAACGAGATGGACTGGACGAAGAGCCGCCTTTCGCACCATCTGTCCCGCATGCAAAAACGCGGGCTGATCATGAGAAAGCCGATGGACAATGAGAACGGCGTGCATGTACGTATCACGGGCGAGGGGAGACGGACGTTTGATGCTGCCGTGCCCATGCTGTCTCAAAATGTAAAGCGCTTTTTTATCGACCAGCTCACGGAGCAGGACAAGACATCGATCATGCGCATCGCGGGCAAGGTCAAAACGATGGCAGAGTAGGGTCATGGGATGCATTCATAATGGCTTGGAACAGGTGTTGTTCCAAGCCATTATTGCTTGTCTTCCATGTCGCGCCGCATGGCCAATCCAATCAGATTCAGCGAAATGCACGGTCAATCCTGATTTCCTGGAGCGGTCGCGGAAGGAAATGGATATATGGTGTCAGCCTTGCGCCCAGAAAACCGTGAGGGCTTTCAGCAAGGCGCAGTCCTTTTCCGATCGCATCGAAATCGCCTCAGCGATGTGGATGCGCTATAGTGTGGCGGATGAGGGGTCCAGCCGTCGAATGATGTCTTGCTGGATCGCGGGGGATAGATCGAGGAAATTCACGAACGTACCATGAATCCGCATGATGTATACGCCGCTAGGCGCATATTTCTTGGGATTGCTAAGCACCTTTCTGAGCGTCTCGGGCGTAGTCACGTTCACATATAGATAGAACGGGGATACGTCCAGCTTCGCCGGGTTGAAGAACAGCGGGCACACGATCCGCTCGCGGAATTCCAGCCCCTTGCCCTCATAATCGGGCGAGCCGAAGTACTTCGGATCGATCCCCAGATGGGATGCATAGCCGCCGCACATGCGATCAAAGGGCAGCTGCATCGTGGACAGCGTGCGCAGCCCCAGTCCATTCGTGGCATCGCCATACAGCGGATCCACGCCATAGTTCAGCATGTCGCGCGCCTTGCGCCCGTCGGGCAGCGCGCCCACCCAGTAGCCATACAGCAGGTGCGTGGAGGGCGTGGAGAAGTCGGGCCGGAACGGATTGCCCAGATAGTTGGCAAGGCCATGCACCATGTCCGCCACGCGCTCGGTCAGCAGCCGCGCCTCGTCATCCACGGACTTGATGTTGTTGCCATATTTCGGGCAGCTCAGCAAATACTGGCGCAGCGGCTCGTCGTCCACGAAATCATTCTTGATGGCTTTGAGCAGTCGCTCGGCGTCCTGCGGACGCTCCTCAAGCAGTTTGTCAATCGCGACAAACGAATCCGCCACCACCGCGATGCCATGGATCAGGCAGCCGCTGCCGTTGTATTTGGTGCCCTGGTGGTGCGTGTCGCGCATGTCATAGCCGGTCTCGATCCCGCCCATCATCGTGCTCAGGAAGGGCACAGGCAGGTGCGATATCGCCTGGGACGCGCCGTTCGCGGCCGTCTCCATCTGCCCAAGATACCAGGTCAGATTGTGATAGAACCGGTTGCGCACGTGCTTCAGCGCCTCAATGGGCGATTGCGGCTCATTTTGCGTGCCGATGTATTGATCGGTGATGGTGGATCGCCCGTCGTTGAGCGTCAGCTCCAATATCTTGGCCAGGTTCAGCCAGCTGTTGGTGGTGTTGCCGTTGTCCTTGCCCATGATCAGCGGCTCCTGGCAACCCGCGATGGCATAATCGGGCAGATCCTCGCGCTCGATGCCCGATTTGAGCAGCACCTCAAACACCGAATCGTCATTGAACAGCGACGGTGTGAGGCAGCCGGGCGTGAACAGGAAGCGCCCCATCTCCTGATAGAGGGTATCGGGCGTATTTTTGTGCAGCTTCACCGACAGGATGGGCTGCGGCAGGTTCATGTCGTAGTAGGCATCCATCAGCGCGTAGCTGGTCTGATTCGTCAGGTCGCGGCCGTCCAGATCGCGCCCGCCCACAATCAGGTTTTGGGAGATCGCCCAACTGCGGTCGCCCACGTTGAAGAACACCAGCAGGTGCTTGAGCAGCGCGGCGGCGTCCTCGCGATTCATATCGTCCATCTTTCGATAGGGCTCAAAGATGCGATCGGCATTGCCCACCGAAAATGCAAACGGGTTGGGCGCCTGCTCCATGCACATCAGCTGCCACACGATCATGAAGCTCTGAATCGCCTCAAACAGGCTGCGTGCGCCCCGTGCGGGCACCTGCTTGAGCGCGCTCGCGATACGCATCAGCCGTGGTTTGTCCTGCTCGGGCGCTTGCGCCATCTGCTCTTCCGCGATGGTTCGATAGCGCTCGGCCAGCGCCAGCACCGCCTGCAGAGATCTTCGCATCGCGCGCAGGTTGCTCTGTTTTTCTGTGTCCTGCTCCATGGAAAGCTTCTCGTCCAGCTCGAAGATCAACGCATTCACGCCATTGTGCAGGATCGGCCGCACGTCCGGGATCACATGCCCCGTCACCTGCTCGATGAAGAATGCCACCTCGCCCGTCAGCTGCTCCGCCTGTTGATAGGTCTGGCTCAGCGTCTTGACATAGGGCGTGTTTTGGTTGAACGCGCGCACCTTCTCGATGCGCTCGGGCGTGATATCCTCGTTTGGCACGATGTCGCCATAGACCGCGGTGGGATCGCAATAGCCGCTGAAGGTCTCCACCGTGAAGGCCGGGTTGATCAGCGCATAGCTGCGCGCGAATGCATCCCGCTGCGTGCCCGCGAACATCGCATGGTGCGAAATGCTCAGCGGAAGCACCTGTACTGCCACCATGTTCTCCTCGGCAGCGCGCTCCATGGGCGGCAGCTGATCCAGCCGATTTGCAGCCAACATCTGCGCCTCCTTAATCAGAAACCAGCCGTCCAGGCGCGGCATCGCGCGCTCCTCGGCGAACAGATCCTTGGCCATTTGGGTGATGGTTTTCGCGTCCAATGTGCGGGTATTCATGGTGTCGATCCTCCGATCCGGTCGGTCATAATGGGAATAGAATGACAGAGATCAGGTGTCCACGATGGTAAATCCGGCGGATGAAAAGGCGTCCTTGAAGGCGAGCAGGGTGCCCGCCGCGACGGCCCCATCTTTCATGCTATATTGTAAGCCACACTGCGCCCATTTGTCTACCCCGTACTCGTGGTAGCGCAGCAATTCGATGGAGAATTGTCCGGGCTGGGCATGCGCTGCGATGCGCTTGAATGCGGCGATGAAGCCGGGGATCTCGTCGATGCCCGCATTGAAGCCGTTGATCAGCGGCAGGCGCGCGATCACGGGTAGCCCCGCATCCAGCGCAAGACAGAAATTGCGCTCAATGTGGGCGGCAGATGCGCCGCAGACGTGCAATAGCGCCCTCGGATCATGATGCTTATAATCGGCCATCAGCAGCGACAGATGCGGGTAGATGGAGGGCATCTGCGTGTGGGTGAGGTTGGATTCGATCGCGGTATGAATGGCTTGCTCTTGGCACAATTTGAGCAGTTGGATGGCGGCGGGCAGCTGCATGCCCACCTCGCCGCCCGTCAGCGTGATGCCCCCGCCCGAGAAGAACATCGGCCGCGCGGATAGGATCTCGTCCAGCCAAGCACGAGTAGATTTCGTCTGCGCGCGACAGGCCAGGTGCTTGTTTGGATGCAGTGTGATGCATGCGCGGTCGGGACAAGTTTTGCAGATGATCCGATCCAGCTGCCCGTCCTTGACCGCACCATGAGGACACACCCATTCGGGCACTTCGGGCGTGAGCGCCATGATCGGCGGATCGATGGGCATCCCCTCCGGATTGGCGCACCAAGGGCAGCGCATGTTGCAGCCCTGCAGGTGCAGCACCAGCCGATTGCCCGGCCCATCCTGCGAGAAGTTGAACCCCTTTTCAAACACGGTTAGCTGCATGTGATCCACCTCCGCCTGATTTTGCCACGTTTGCCGAAAATGCTGGGTCAATCAAACCACATTTTCCACCGCTTCT
>JAJDGF010000032.1 GCA_030265545.1 Eubacteriales bacterium OttesenSCG-928-N13 | reverse complement strand
AGGTTGCATGTTGTCGGCACACGAAATCAAAGGGCCTATGCCCCTTCACCCATCCGGGTCAGCGTGCGCCTGTATTGGATTTTACGTCAAAATCACCATACAGACTGACATTCAAAAACACTCCCTTCGCCAGTTCATTCCGCTCATATTATATCCATCGACCCATCGTTTGTCAACAAAAAACATCTACATGGCACAATCCAGCCCCAAATTCTGTCATCCATCTGTTGACACCCACCCGCGCACGTTATACAATGGAGGTGGACAACCCCATGCAGTAAGGAGACAACAATTTGAGTACATCCAATTTTGCGGTGTTTGTGGACCTAGAAAATGCCGGTGCAAAAGAATCGATGATGAACAACATCATCGAGAAGGTCAAGATTCGGGGCGACATATTGCTCGGCAAGGTATATGGCTATGAGGAGCGCTTCTCAGAATTGAAGGAGTGCCTGCTGAGCAACACATTCAATGTGGTGCCCTCGCTTCGGTATGGCAAGCTGAAATCCATGGGTAAGCATGTGCTGGGCATTTCGCGCTCCGAAGTGGCCAGCGGGATCTTCATCAAGGCGTGCAGCGAGTTCATCTTCCTGGAGTCAGTCGCGCCGAAGAAGGCCGTCTCCAAGCCCAACGGCAAGGAGAAGGAGATTGCATCCAGCGACATCGGCGCGCTCGTCTCGCAGGTGGAGACCATCCTACAAGATCAAGACGAGGACATGATGTATGCCTCCGAGCTGAAGGACACACTGACCCGCCTGCGTCCCGATTTCAACGAGCGCAGCTACGGTTGCGCTACGTTCGGCAAGCTGATAGCGCAGCTGTCCACCAAGAGCCAACGCATCAAGGTCTGGACGGAGGACAGCTCCATGAAGATCGGGCTGATCTCCACCGACTTCCCCGCGCAGCAGCTCAACAAGCTCAATTGGCTGCCCGCATTCAAGGACGCGCTCAAGCACTTCAAGGCCGACGGCTTTGAGCGGATCAACCCGTCCATATTGAAGGGCGCGATCCAGGCAGATTATCCGGACTTTGAGGAAAAACAGATCGGATTCAAGCGGTTCAGCGATATCATGAAGGAGCTGGAGAAGGAGAAGCTGCTGGTGGTCGAAATGGACGAGGCCAAGACCATGCTATTAAAGATCTGCTAACCATGCGTGTCAACACGCTGAATGGGGTTGAGCAAATGTCAACCCCATTTCAAATCACAATATACGATTAGGTGCCATCCGGCTGATCCATGCCCAGCATGTCGTCCGGCGAAGGCGTGGGTTCTGCCGGGGTGCCCGCGGACAGCGTGGGGGCCGCATCGGGCGCCGGGGTGGCATTGGTGCCATACTTGGGCGCGTCGTCCGCGTACAGCGCTTCCTGCGTTGCCGAATCGGCGATGCCGTTGGCCTCCAGTCCGGCTGCCTGTTGGAATTTCTTGACGGCCGTCACGGTCACGCGGCCATAGTCGCTATCCACCGTGCCGTTGAAATAGCCCAGCTTTTGCAGCTGCAATTGCAGCTTCTTGACGTTCTTGTTGTTGTTCATGCCATTCTTCAGCGTCTTATAGGGCGCGGGGGTGGGCGTGATATCTGGCGCGGGCGTGGGCGTCGGGTTCAATCCCTTGTCAATGCCCTGTAGCTGCCCCTCTTCCTTGGCGGTGGTCAGTGCCGTGGCATAGTTTTCCACGTCCGCCCAGGCCTCATCCGCAATGGCGGTGAGCGTGTTGGTGGTGTTTTCATCGGTGCTGCTCTGCGCAAGTGCGTCGTTGCGCATGGCGTTGTCCACCTTGGTTTGCAGCTTGCCAATTGCGCTCACGAACAACTTATCGTTCTTGAGGCCGCTGCCCTCCTCAGGCATCAAGGCATCTATCTCGGCCTGGGATGCTGCCAGCACATCATTCACCTTATCGGCTGCGGCCGTTGCTCCTTCCGTGCCCATTGCCGCGTATTCTGATTTCATCAGTGCGACGATCGGCGTGCGATACTCGGGCGACAGGCGATTGTTAATCAGCTCCAGGCCCTTCTGGCGCACATCGTAGCTCACACCCTCCAGCTGGGATGCGTTGGACAGGTTCATCATGATCAGATAGCCCGAAACGCCCAATATGACCAATATGCAAAGGATCGCGACCGCCGGCTTGAGCCATGCGGGAAGCGCTCTGCCCTGCACCTTTTCGCTGCGCTGGCTGCGCCGCACGGGCGTATCCTGCACTGCGCCTTCATCGTCTTGCGCGGGCTCCATCGCCAGCGAATCGAGCTCGGCATCCTGCGGCAAGGCATCCGTATCTGTCGCTCGGCTGCCCTTCTGCTTGCGCTCCTTTTGCTCGTTCATGCGCTGGATGTACTGCTGCACCTCGGGGCTGATGCCCGTCTTCTTGATGGGCTTGAGCGGCGCAATGACGACCGAGGCATCCCCTGCCACGGCGGCCACGCTCTGCTCCGGCTCGATCGCCTGGGGCTCGACGGCCTTGGGTGCATCTTTCGTCGTGGACGCATCCTCAGCGGGCGCTGGCTCATCGATCTTGGGCTCAGGCTGCTCCTCCTTGAGGATCGGGCGGTAGGTAGTACGGGAATAGATATCCCCCTCCTGCTGCTCCGGCTCTTCCCCGGTGGAGGTGTATGTGGTGCGCGTGTAGGGCACCTGGTTGCGGGCAGACTCGTTCTCGCCAACCATATAACGCTGTTGCGCGGCAGTATAGCCGAATCCTTCGAAACGGCTCTCACCCACCGTGGCCCCGCAGTGCGGGCAGGTTACGGCATCTTGCGTAAGCGTCTTGCCACATTTACTGCAAAACATGTTTCGCCCTCCTAGACGGGACATACCCGCCATAAAATATGTAGGCATAGTTTATCATATTGTAACTCAAATGCATGGATTCGTCAAGAAAAACCAACATTTGCCCATAAACGGCAACGTCTTATACACAATTTCTGCACCGCTATCCGGCCGGATTTGGGTTGGCCGGAACGGGCGTTGGCTGCATCAACGAATTCGGGTCCTGCAGCGTCTCATTCAAATTGGGCTGCGCGGGCGCGACCTCGCTGGGCTGCTGCACGTTGGAGCCACCAAGATCCATCAGCGCGGGCACATCGGGCGGCAGCTGCTGCATTTGATAGGCGTTTCGATCGCGCACGCTAATGTAAATCGTCAGCATCAGCGTCATCGAAAGCACTGCGATAATCGAGATGATCAGCTTGCCGCGCAAGGGGTTTCGGGCCTGCGTCCACAGCAAAAACAACCCCACAGGTGGCAAAATCACGCACAACGCAACAATCAACCACATGCGCCGGCTGGGCATCTGGCTGTTGGGGGTTTTGAAATTCGGGGCATAATCGGTGCTTCTCATTCTCAGTCAAATCCTCCACTACGATGACACGAGTATAGCTAAATGACGGTTTCATGTCAACCAAGGTTCCATATTTCGGCCAATTCACGCATTTTTCACCTGGAAATAGAAGCAGGCCATTCCATTTTGCTGCATTTTATGCTATACTAATGCAATTACGAATATGCATCATGATCGCAAAGTGGGAGGTGACCGCAGTTGAGCAAGCCAATGATCGCAATCGAAGGCCTGACCAAGATCTATGGATCGGGCGACGGCATGGTGACGGCGCTCAATCGCGTCGATCTGACCATCAACAAGGGCGATATTCACGGCATCATCGGCATGAGCGGCGCGGGCAAGTCCACGCTGATTCGCTGCATCAATCGACTGGATACCCCCACCGAGGGGCGCATCCTCATCGACGATCAGGACGTGCTGACATTGAGCGGCAAGGAGCTCAGCGCGCTGCGCAAGCGCGTGTCCATGATCTTTCAGCAGTTCAACCTGCTGATGCAAAAGAACGTTTCGCGCAACGTGCGCTATCCGCTGGAGATCGCGGGCGTGCCCCGCGCGGAGGCCAACAAGCGCGTGAAGGAGCTGCTCGAGATCGTCGGGCTGACCAGCAAGGAGAACGCCTATCCCTCCCAGCTTTCGGGCGGGCAAAAGCAGCGCGTGGCCATTGCGCGCGCGCTGGCCAGCAACCCGGACGTTCTACTGTGCGATGAGGCCACCTCCGCGCTCGATCCGATGACCACCCAGTCCATTCTGGCGCTGCTGCAGGACATCAACCAACGGATGGGCATCACGATCGTGATCATCACTCACGAGATGGCCGTCATTCGCCAGATCTGCGATCGAGTCACGATCATTGACAATGGCTCCATCGTGGAGGAGGGCAGCGTGGACGAGGTATTCACGCACACCAAGAGCACCGCAGGGCGGCGGCTGTTTGGCGTGGTGAAGGCCGAGAACCAAGAAAAGATCGGCGATGCGGTGCGCATCGTGTTTGACGGCGATGAGCGCCATGAGCCGCTGCTGAGCCAATTTATACTGAAAACAGGCATCGCTGTCAGCATCATATCAGCCGATATGAACCGCATCGGCGGCAAGAGCTATGGCCAGATGATGCTGAAAATGCCCACATCCTATGAACAGCGTGCCACGCTGATTGAGGGGCTGCGCGAGATGGGGCTCACCGTGGAGGAGGTGCATGACTCATGACGCCTGACAAGATCTGGATGCTGGTGCAAAAGGGCACCCTTGAGACGCTGTACATGACCATCCCGTCCACAATCCTCGCGTATCTGGTTGGGCTGCCGCTGGGCGTGCTGCTGGTGATCACCCGGCGTGGACACATCCGCAGCAATCCCACGTTCAACGCGGTGCTGGGCTGGATCATCAACTTCCTTCGATCGATCCCGTTTCTGATTATGGTGGTGCTGCTGTTTCCGATCACCCGCACGGTGATGGGTACCGCGATCGGCACCCGATCGATGATCTTTCCGCTGTTTGTGAGCGCGTTCGCGTTCGTGGCGCGCATGGTAGAGAGCTCGCTCAACGAGGTGGACGGCGGGCTGATTGAAGCCGCGCAATCCATGGGATCGACCACATTTGAAATCATTCGCAAGGTGTTGCTGCCCGAGGCGCTGCCCTCATTGATCAACGGCGCGGCCATCTGCATGACCACCATATTGGCCTATACCGCCATGGCAGGCGCGGCCGGTGGCGACGGTTTGGGCAAATATGCCATCAGCTACGGCCTGAACCGCAACGAATACGGCGTGATGTACGCCACATCCATCGCGCTGGTGGTGCTGGTGCAGATCATTCAGGTGATCGGCAACTGGCTGACCAAGCGCACCGACCACCGCCTCAACTGAGCACGTTCGCGGGCACGCGCCTACGCCCCATTCGCCACAAAGCGCGCCCCGCACCACATATATAGAAGGAGGAACCCACCCATGAAGAAGCTGTTTTCACTCCTCGTCGTCCTTGCCCTGGTGTTCTCGATGAGCGCCGCGCTGGCCGAAGGCGCCCAGACCCTCGTGATCGGCGCCACCCCCTCGCCCCACGCCGAGATCCTTGAGTTCATCAAGGACGATCTGGCCGCGCTGGGCTACAACCTTGAGATCATGGAGTTCACCGAGTATCCGCTGCCCAACCCGGCGCTGGCGGATGGCGAGATTGCTGCGAACTATTTCCAGCATATCCCCTATCTGAACGCCTACAATGTCACCGTGGACGCAGACAAGGCGCTCATCCCCGCGATCGGCGTGCATTATGAGCCCTACGCGGTCTATCCCGGCAAGACCAAGACCATGGAAGAGCTGCAGGATGGCGCGGTGATCACCATCACCAACGACCCCTCCAACGAGACCCGCGCGCTGCTGCTGCTGCAGGAGGCCGGCCTGATCTCGCTGCCTGAGGGCGCGACGGTGGATCAGCCCTATACCGTGATGGACATCGAAAATCCGCGCGGCTTTGACATCCGTGAGGTGGACGCGAGCCAGCTGCCCGCCACGCTGAGCGATGCCGATATCTCGGTCATCAATGGCAACTTCGCACTGGGCGCAGGGCTGAGCCCGGCCACCGATTCCATCTTCATGGAAGCCGCCGATTCTGAGGCGGGCAAGATCTACACCAACTATGTGGTGGTTCGTCCCGAGGATCAGGATGCCCAGTGGGTGCAGGATCTGCGCTCGGTCATCTGCTCCGAGAAGGTGCGTGACTACATCCTGAGCAACCCGGAATATCAGGGCGGCGTCATCCCGGCGTTCACCGTCGAATAAAAACCGCTCACATCTGATTTGAATGCACCCCATATGTCGGCAGTGAACCATATTGCATGACATGTGGGGTGTGTTTTGATAAAACAGCACCTATCGTCCCGCGTTCCGATTCAATCTGCGCCTTTCGCTTTCTCTCCACCGTTCCTCCTGTGCATCGTTAGAACTTGATTGAGGGGATGTCAACTTTGAAAATCTACTGGCATGATGAACGCAAGAATGTGGTGGGCCGCGCCGTGCGCAAGCTGCGCATGGATGCCCAAATCACACAAAAGCAGCTGGCAGAAAAGGCACAGCTGCTTGGCTATGAATTTGACAGGTTGACCGTGTTGCGCATAGAGTCGGGCGACCGATTCGTAGCCGATTACGAGGTGAAGGCGTTGGCCGATGCGCTTGGGGTGGAGATATCCACCCTGTATGATATCACCACATGAAGATGCGCCGCATTTCAAAGAATACCGGCAAATAAAACGCTGCCCGGCACCATTGCCCGGCAGCGTTGTTGCATCCATCCATGGATTATTGATCTTCCTCCGGATCGGGCGCGAGCAGCTCAATCAGCAGCCGCTCCACGCGCATGCCTTCCATCTTGAGCACCGTCACGCGCAATTGGTCAAACGTGAACTGCTGCCCGGCAGCGTTGTTGCATCCATGCATGGATTATTGATCTTCCTCCGGATCGGGCGCGAGCAGCTCAATCAGCAGCCGCTCCACGCGCATGCCCTCCATCTTGAGCACCGTCACGCGCAGCCGATCAAATGTGAACTGCTTGCCCTCCTTGGGCATCGCATCCAGCTGCTCCACCGCCCAGCCGCCCAGCGTGGTATATTCGCATTCAAAGTCGGCCGGCTCATAATCGATCTCATCAAAGAATTCATGGATGGACATCGTGCCCGCGCATTCATAGCGCCCATCGCCCAGATCGCGGCACTCCTCCACGATGTCATCGCCCTCGTCCCAGATCTCGCCCACCAGCTCCTCCAGGATGTCCTCCAGCGTGAGCATGCCCATCGTGCCGCCATATTCATCGATCACGATGCCGATGTGCACCTGCTTATGGCGCATCAGCCGGAGCGCGTCGTCCAGCGTCATGGTCTTGTGCAGGAATGGCGCTTCAATCAACATGGCGCGGATGTCCGCCTGCCCATCGTCGACCATCCGCTCCAGGAAATGGTTGGTGTGCAGGATGCCAATGATGTGATCGATCGTGTCCTCATACACCGGCACGCGCGAATAGCCCGCCTCGATCACGGCCTCCAACTGCTCAGGCAACGGGTCCTCGATGTCCAGCGCGAACATGTCCACACGTGGCGTCATCACTTGCTGAACGCTCACCTCGTCAAAGTTCAGCGCAGATTGCAGCAGGTCGGTGCGCTCCTCATCGAATACGCCTTCATCCTCCACGGTGTCCAGTATCGCCTGGAACTCCTCCTCGGTGATGGTGGGCTCCTCCTCTTTTTGGGGCAGCAGCCATGCGGCCAGTCGGTCCACCAGGAATGTGCCCGCCTTCGCAAGCGGCGCAAACACAAACATCAGCGCCCTGAGCGGATACGCGAACCAGCGCGCCAGTCGATCGCTCATCTGCTTGGCGATGATCTTGGGCGAGATTTCGCCGAACATCAGCACCAGCTGCGTCATCGCAATGGACGCAACGCCCGCGCCGCTCGGCCCCATCAGCGTGATGAAGATCGTGGTCGCGATGGAGGATGCCACGATGTTCACCAGGTTGTTGCCGATCAGAATCGCGCTGATCGCCTGGTCGAAATGCTCATAGATATAGTATGCGCAGCCCGCGCGCTTGTCGCCCGATTCCGCGGCGCGCTTGAGCCTGAGCGCATTGATCGAGGTATAGGCCGTCTCGGATGCCGAGAAGAACCCGGAGATCAGCACCAGCATCAGCACCAGGATCACATTCGTCATCATCCGCCCACCTCCCCGCTCAGGATCGGTTCGGCCTGATCCATCTGTTCAGCCTGCTCGGGCGGCATCACATCGTCCTCGTCATAGATCTCGCCCACCAGCTCCTCCAGGATGTCCTCCATGGTCACGATGCCCAGCGTGGAGCCGTCATCATCATGGATCAGCGCCATGTGCGTGCGGCGCGCGTTCAACTCCTGCATCAGATCATCGATGTGCATGGTCTTGGGGTAGCTCCTCAGCGGCAACAACAGCGTGCGCAGGTTCTTATATTGACCGCGCAGCTGCACCGAATAGAATCGGTTCGCCTGCAGCATCCCGATCACATGGGTGCGCCGTGCGTCAAACACCGGGAAGCGGGAGAAATGGTTGTCCCTCAGGGTATCGGTGATCTGCTTCGCGCTCGCGGTGATCGAAAGCGCCACCACCCGATCGATCGGGATCAGCACATCCTGCGCCTCGATGGACGAGAATTCGAACGCCGATTGCACCAGCTCCTGCTCCTGCGGCTCCAACACGCCCTCGTCCTCGATGGTCTCGATGATGCCCTGGATCTCCTCCTCGGTGAAGGACGGGTCGTCCGGTGCCTTGAATACGCGCTTGAGCAGATTGCTCCATGCGGTGAACAGATACGCGACCGGCTTCAAGATGCGCATGAAGAACACCAGCAATCCGCCGCACCACATGGCCACATCCTCACTGCGCTGCTTCGCGATGGATTTCGGGAACAACTCGCAGAAGAAAAACACAATCAGCGTAACCACGATCGTCGCCCAGGCCACGGCTCCCTGCCCCCACATGCGGGTGACAAGCAGCGTAACCAGCGCCGCGGATACGATGTTGGCAATGTTGTTGCCGATCAATATGGTGGTCAATGTCTGTTCAAAATGGGCAGATAAAAACATCACGCGCTTGGCGCGCGCATTGCCATTGTCCGCATTGTTCTTCATGCGAACGCGATTCATGGCGAGCAGCGACATCTCCGATGCGGAGAAAAACGCGCTCAATAGGAAACATAAGAAGAGTAATAGTAGAAGAGGTATACTGTCGCCGTCCATGGTGGGACCTTCAACTCCATTCAAATAGGATAGTGGAAGTATACCACACTCTGCCATGCAAATGCAAATGTCTATGCGATTTGTCAGAATTTTGCCACATCGCCATTCATATGCGCGCATATCCCCCACCGTGTACATCGCAAGAGGGCGAGGATGCAGCATGTCAACCATTCAACAGGCGCCCGAGAGGCTCGCGCCATGCCGCATGATCATGCACCAGCAGAACGGCACCATTACCGCACAAAACGGAAAAACAAGCGGCGCGCAGCTTAGAATCCGGTGCGATAGAAGCGCAATATATACCCTTTTATGACATTATTGTTATAGAATGGTCATACCGGTGTCATTTTGCACGTGCTATACTATCTCTGATAAGTGGGGGGGTTAGCACATGGAGATTCTAAGAATTGAAAACCTGTCCAAAGTATACGGAACGGGTGACAATCAGGTTTGCGCATTGCAGAATATCTCTCTGTCGGTTGACAAGGGAGAGTTTGTCGCGGTTGTCGGGCAATCGGGCTCGGGAAAGTCAACGCTGCTTCATATAATCGGCGGCGTCGATTTCCCTACATCGGGGAAGGTGTATGTTGACGGGAAGGATGTTTACGCCAAGAGTCAGGAGGAACTTGCCATATTCAGGCGCAGGCAGGTGGGGCTGATTTACCAGTTTTACAACCTGATCCCTGTCCTCAACGTGGTGGAAAACATTCTACTCCCCTTAAAGCTGGACGGGCAGCGTCCCAACGACGATAGGCTGAACGAGCTGATTGGGATGCTGGGATTGCAGGACAGGAAAACACACCTGCCGATGCAGTTGTCTGGCGGACAGCAGCAGCGTGTGTCCATCGGACGGGCGTTAATCAGCGCGCCAGCGCTTGTTCTGGCGGACGAGCCAACCGGCAACCTAGACAGCAAAAATGGCCAGGAAATCATTGAACTGCTGAAGCATTCCAACCAAAAATATGAGCAGACTGTGATTGTCATCACTCACGATGAGAACTTTGCACGCCAGGCAAATCGAATCATTCGCCTGGAAGACGGCGCAATTGTCTGCGATGAAAAGATACGGTGAGGGGGCGAATGTGATGTGGAAAACGTATTCTCTTCCGTACCTGAAGCACAACCGCGCAACAGGCGCGTCCATCATAACCGTCGCAGCGCTTTCTTCCATGCTGCTATCATTTGTAAGCGTGTTTTTTTACAACCTGTGGATGGACCGCATCTATCAGCTCTCGCAGCTAAGCCAAAACAACGAGCCGGTCACGCGCCTGGTTGTCGTGTACATCGTTTTGCTGGCATTCGTCAGTATTTCGCTCATCATCCTGTTGCACAACGCATTTGAAGTGACCATGAACAGCAGGATACACCAGTTGGGCATGCTGCAGAGTATCGGCGCCAGCCCCAGGCAAATCCGGGCTGTGCTGGTCAGCGAGGCGCTTGCGCTTTCGCTGGTCCCCATACTCATCGGAACGCTGGTGGGTGTTGCGCTGAGCTATGTGGTTCTGACGGCATTTTTCAACATGGGCGAAAGCATCCGCAGCTACGACATATCCTTTCAGTACCACCCGCTGTTGTCCGTGGGTTCTGTCCTGTTTTCCCTTCTCACCGTGCGTGTTTCCGCATGGATTCCCGCGAGAAAGATAAGCAAAATATCCCCGCTTGAGGCCATCCGGTATGGCGAAGAGCCGCCGGTGAAGCGCATGCGTCGTTTTCGGCTGTTTACCGCCTTGTTTGGTGTGTATGGGCAGCTTGCCCGAAAATCGATGTACGCCCGGAGGAAGGCCTTCCGCACCTCCACCATCTCCATCACATTTGCGTGCCTGGCGTTCGTCACGTTGATGAATTTTGAAACGCTTTCTGGCCTCAGCACGCAGAACACCTACTTCGACAGGCACCGCGACCAGTGGGATTTCCAATTGGAGATAGAGAAGTCGGACATCGGGGGAAGGGACCTGGCCACGGAGATCGCGGCCATAGCGGGCGTAGAGAACTGCCTCACCTATCAAAAATTCACAGCAAGCACGCGGCTGAGCGACGATGCCTTCAGCCAGGAGCTGCAGGACGCCGGACTCTCCAACCTGAACCGCTATGCGAAAGAGGATGCGGAAGGGAGGTATATCATCGATGCTCCCGTTTACGTATTGAACGACAACAGTTTTCAAGAGTATGCCAGCGGCGCGGTGGAGCAAGTTTTTCTGCCGCAGCCAGAAGTGGTTGCAATCAACATAATTTGGGACAGCACCAGCAGCAGATGGACTGACCGGGTGTACATTCCGTTTCTGAGCGCCGAGGGCGCAACCACATTGACGTTGGAGGGTGGGCAGGATCGCGCACCGGTCACCGTTGCCGCTTTTGCCAGCACCCTGCCCCGATGGAAAGAGGCGCTGACGCAGTATTCCTTGACGCTGATACTGTCCGAACATTTTTACAGCACAATAGAAGAAGTGTTCCCCTGCGAAACAATGTATTTTTGTATCCGGACGACTTCGGAAAGCGAGAACGAAGGAGTGCAAGCGGCGCTTGAGCGGCTGCTGCCGGAAAACACGGGCTATACGCTGGACAGCCGGTTGGAGGATGAGCGCGCCGAAGAGACAGTTCGAAGCGGAATGCGCATCTTTTCCGCTTTTCTCGGCGTACTATTTGCAAGCATAGGGCTTGCGAATGTGTTTTCCACCACGCTGGGGCAGGTATACCAGCGAAGGAAAGAGTTTGCCAGGTATATGTCCGTGGGAATGGCTCCCTCCGGAATCAAAAGGATTCTCTTGGTGGAAGCGCTCATCGTGAGCTTGGGCCCTGTTCTTCTCAGCGTCATTCTCAATATCCCGTTCGTCATCTTTGCCGCAGGGTACAGCGGTATATCCTTTTTAGCATACTGGCACCATGCGCCGATTGTGCCCATTCTGCTTTTTATGGCATTCATTATGTTCTTTGTGGGGCTGGCCTATTATCTCGGGGGCAGAAAGATTTTGCGGGGCGACATAATGGATACGCTTCGAAATGACACCATGCTATAAGGGCTATACAATATAGAAAGTGCGTCCATTTCCCCATCCCATGAATTACCACGCCCTTTGACTGTCATTTTGGGGCTTGCCCTGTGCGAAACCCATCAAGTTTGATAAAAGATGAATGCGAGCGCCTCACCGAATTGATCGGTGGGGTGCTTGCATTCTATCCTGTTGGCATAATATCGACTGATAAGAAACGCGATGCAATACTGTCAAGCGCTCTATTATGCCCTTGACCATGCTGCTCATCGCAAGAGGGAGAGGATGCAACATGTCAACCATTGAGCGAGCGCCTGAGGGGCTCGCGCGGGGCATCGCGGAGGAGCACATTGCGCGCGCATTGCAGCAGGCATATGGCATCGGGTTTCTGGTGGAGCGGGCTGAACGCCGCATGAAGGATAGGGATTGCACCTTCTTTTATCGTGCGCGCGTGCATTCCAATGATCTGCCGCAGTTGAGCGCCACGGTGGAGCTGGACGAGCGCACGCTTAGGCTGTCGCGGGATGAGTATCCGCACGTCGCCGCATCCCATCTGATCGAGCAGCTGCTAAAGCGCGATCCGCTGGATGCACGGGTGCAATGGCGCGTGGATGTGCGGTTTTTGTCGCGCACGTCCTATCATGAGCTGCTGCGGGATATCAAGGCGCTGTGCGATCATTCCATTGAGATATCGCTCGCACTGTTCATCCCATCAAACCCGCAATCAAGCGAGCAGGCACAGCGGCGGCTCCAGCATATCCTTAGCCCTCTGCCCGGTTGCGCGCGGGTTTCGGTGGATGTGTTCTATCTGGGCGGCAATACACCCAATCAGATGAAAGAGCCAGTGCAGCAGGGGTTCAACGCCCATCGCGCATTGGTCGAAGGTGTGCGTTGTCTGCGCTACGAGGGCAGGCTAGATGCCTTGACGTTGACCGAATGGCAACCCAGTGCACCAACATCCCCTTCGGTCGCCCAGCTGCGCGATCGGGACTGGTGCGTGCTGTGCCAGTTCAGCTATTTGCATGTCCCCCAGGCCTATCTGCAGGGCACACAGCAGCTGAGCGTGCAGCAATTGTGCGTGCAGTTGTTGCAGGATTGTAAGAGTCATCCCAACCCCCAGATTAAGCCCTGTGATACACTGCGCATGCTGGCCGAATCGGACGATCCCGCCTATGCGCGCGTGCAGCAAATGCGTTTTCTGGGCGGCATGGAGCGCAACGACAGCAGCGGATTCTGTGCGTTCGCGCTTCTGGACGAGGGCGGTTCCCACATCTGCGCATTTCGCGGTTCGGAAAGCGCCAACGTGCCCACCCAGGTCGATTGGATCGACAACTTCGGCGCGGGCATCACGGGCGTGTCGGTGCAATACCCGGACATCGCCGAATTCATGGCGGAGTTCGGCAGCACGAGCGGCAGCGTGACCGGACATTCCAAGGGTGGTCACAACGCGCTCTATGCGGCGGCCACCCAAGATCAGGTGGTGCAGTGCCACGCCTTTGACGGACAGGGTTTCGCGCAGGACGCGCTGGACGATGTCCAGATTGCGCGGCTGCGTCGCCCGAATATCATCAACCACGTGGCCGAATCGGACGTGGTGGGCGCGCTATTGTATCACTACGCCGACCAGCAGTTTGTGCAGCTAAATACGGGCGTCCCGCGAACCATCGTGGAATCGCATCGACTCGAAAACCTCGCATTCGATGAGAAAGGTGCGCTGCTGCCCGGGCATCAATCGCTGGTCACGATCGCCATCGGCTGGCTCTCGCGCAGGCTGTCGGATGCACTCGTGGCCCCAGGCATCGAACAGAGCGCCATCCCGCTATGGATCACAATCGCATTGCGTTTGGCTGGGATCAGCCTGGAGGCCGTGGCGAACGCCATGCGCATGCACGGCGAGGATGAGGCCGTCAAAATGGGACAAATATCCCCGCTGCCGATGGCCTCGGACTGACACAAAATAAAGGACAGTATGGAACATTTGCAATCTTGACATGACCGATCGAGCATGATAAAATGATATCAAAAGGAACATACGTTCTGTTTTACGGAGGCGAATCATGAATCTACAGGCAAAGCAGCTGTTTGCGCAGCACAGCAGCACCGAGTTTCGGATGCAGGTGCTCAAGGCCAATTTGCAACGCTTGAAGGCGATGGAGGCGCGGCGATGCCAGGAGAAGATCGAGCAGCTATCACTGGGCAACTCCTGGCCGGACGGCATGCCGCATGTTGGCGGCATCCATCGCCCGACCGAGCGCGTGGCAGACAGCTATCTGGATCAGGTGCAGCGCGAACTGCGCGAGATGGGCTTTGATGAAATGGCGCTCAAGCAGGAGCTGGAGGAGGCGGAATATCAGGTCTGGCTGTATCATGCTGCGCTCAACGCACTGACCGAGATCGAGGCCCGCCTGATCCATCTGCACTACGAAAAGGGGCTCTCGTTCAAGGCGATGTCCGAGCGTGACCTGCTGCCCGATCGGGTCAGCCAGTATTCAGAGAGCACGCTCAAGCGCATCCACAAAAGCGCGCTGTGCAAGACCGAGGGCGTGCTCAGCACGTCCATCCAAACGCATCATCTGATGGCGTAAATCGATCATATCACAGGATCATTTGCAGATATAGCGCACCGCTGCCCAATGGCGCAAATTGCATTATCGCAAATGGTCTCTCCGATATCTGCCGGCCGTGATGCCATACGCTTCGCGAAAGAGCACCCCCAGCCGCGCCGCACCCGCCACGCCGACGGAGGATGCCACCTGCTCCAGCGTCAGATCGGGCTCCCTGAGCAGCATCTTTGCGCGGTTCATGCGGATCTCGCTCAGCGCCGCCTTGGGGCTCACCCCGGCCGCACGTTGAAACACGCGGAACAGCTGCGAGCGGCTCAATCCCACAAATTTTGCCACATCCTCGATGCGGATGGGCAACGTATAGTTCCCCTCCATATACCACATCGCGCGCCGATAATACGCCTGCTGCGCATCGCTCTGTTCCGGCCGCTGCTGCGCGATCAATGCCAGCAGCATCTGCAGCGCGCCCTGCGCCGCCAGTGCGCCCATCCGAAGCTCCGCCACATCGGCATGCATCTGCCGAATCAGCGGCAGCACGCGCTCGATCCCCGCGCACGAGAACACCGGCTGCTCCATCGACAGCCCGGCCTGGCGCGTGCGCATTTCGGCATCGTGCCCGGTATATCCCACCCAACCATACAGCCAGGGATCGCCCTCATCCGCGCGATATCCAGTCAGCTGCCCGGGCAGAATCAAAAAACCCTGCCCGACGCCCAGATGATATTCCCGCTCGGCTGTCCAAAATCTGCCACTTCCCGATGCAACAAAGTGAATAAGATAATGATCGCGCACCGTCGGGCCGTACTGATGCCCCGGATCGCAGGCTTCCCATCCACATTGACACACATTCAGCGCGCCATCTGCGCCGCCTTGCGATGTCCATATCTCCATGCACATTTCCTCCCGATGCAACATTCCCACTATAATATGCAACAAAATAGGCTTCCCGTCAAGGGGCAAATGATGCTATACTGGTGCCACAAATCGGATTACAGGAGGAAATACCATGCCGAAGATCACATTTATGGGCGCGGGCTCCACCGTGTTCGCCAAGAACGTGCTGGGCGACAGCATGATGACCCCCGCACTCGAGAGCAGCACCATCGCGCTGTACGACATCGATCAGGTTCGTTTGGACGAATCCTTCGCGATGCTGCAGGCAATCAACCGCAACAATGGCTCAAAGGCCACGATCGAGAAGTATCTGGGTGTCGAAAACCGCAAGGATGCGCTGCGCGATGCGAACTACGTCGTGAACGCCATCCAGGTGGGTGGCTATGATCCGTGCACCATCACCGATTTTGAGATCCCCAAGAAATACGGACTCAAGCAGACCATCGCGGACACGCTGGGCATCGGCGGCATCTTCCGCTCGCTGCGCACCATCCCGGTGATGCTCGATTTCGCGCGGGACATGGAGCAGGTTTGCCCGAATGCGTGGTTCCTGAACTATACCAACCCCATGGCCATGCTGACCGGCGCCATGCTGCGCATGACCAAGATCAAGACGATCGGCCTGTGCCACAGCGTGCAGGTCTGCGCCGATCATCTGCTCAAGGCGCTGGATATGCCCTATGACAGCGAGACCCAGTGGAAGATCGCGGGCATCAATCATCAGGCATGGTTGCTGGAAATCAGCCAGAATGGCCAGGATTTGTATCCCGAGATCAAGCGCCGCGCCGCCGCCCTCACCGAGAAGCATGGCGACATGGTGCGCTATGAGATCATGAAGCGCTTCGGCTATTATGTGACCGAATCGTCCGAGCACAATGCCGAATACATGCCCTATTTCATCAAGCATAGGTATCCCGAGCTGATCGAGCGCTTCAATGTGCCGCTGGACGAATATCCGCGCCGCTGCATCAAGCAGATCGCCGACTGGAAAGAGCGCGGGCATGTGCTCATCAGTGACCCGAACCTGACCCACGAGCGTACCCACGAATATGCCAGCTACATCATGGAAGCCATGGAGACAAACGTGCCCTTCAAGCTGGGCGGCAACGTGCTGAACACCGGCCTGATCACCAACCTGCCGCAGAACGCGGTGGTTGAGGTGCCCTGCCTGGTGGACAAGAGCGGCATCGCGCCCACGTTCGTCGGCGACCTGCCCGAACAGTGCGCCGCCATGAACCGCACCAACGTCAATGTGCAGCTGCTGACCATCGAGGCCGCGCGCACCCTGAAGAAGGATTACATCTATCAGGCCGCCATGATGGACCCGCATACTGCCGCCGAGCTGTCCATCGATGACATCGTCGCCATGTGCGATGAGCTGATCGAGGGCCACAAGGGCTGGCTGCCCGAGTATCACTAGTCACACACATATATGAAACAGTGCGC
>JAJDGF010000031.1 GCA_030265545.1 Eubacteriales bacterium OttesenSCG-928-N13 | reverse complement strand
CATCGAGGGAGTGCTCGTTCGCGCGATCAATCAAACACTCTGCGACAAAGACTCTTTCCTCATAATCCTACAGGATAACATTGCCACCACCATTACTCGTGAAGGCGACAAAGCCTTGGCAGATATCGATAAGCGGTTGGAGGAACTACAAACGGAGCTGCTGAAGCTGGCTACCTCCAATGCCGATTATGATAAAGTCGGCGATGAAATTTACCGTCTTCGCGAGGAAAAGCAAAAGCTTCAGCTGGAAAGCGCAGAGCGGGATGAAGTGAAAAAAAGGATTACAGACATGGCCACTTTTCTACGGGAACAGCCCACCACCCTGACCGAATATGTTGAACCACTTGTCCGGCGGCTAATTGAAAAAATCGCCGTCTACGAGGACAAATTCACTGTGGAATTCAAGTCCGGCGTAACAGTGGATGGAATACATCAGCCTTCGGCGGGAGAGATGGACTGCGGCGAGGTTATGCCGAGTGATGAAGGTGAGCGAAGCGGGATATTATACTAATCTCAATCTAAAATGCAATAGGACTTCGAGCGGATTTTGTTCGCTCGAAGTCCTATTGCATTTTAGATTGAGATTCGTATTATCCCTTGATTGCACCGGCGGACAGACCTGTGACAAGGTGTTTTTGCACCACGGCAAAGAAGATGAACACGGGGATCAGGCTGAGCGAAACAGCTGCCATCAACAAGCCCCAATCCGTGGAGTACTGCCCAATGAAGTCCTTCATGCCCACCTGCAACGTTTTCTTGTCGGTGGTGTTGATAAAGATCATGGCGTACATGTACTCGTCCCAGTTGCTCATGAAGCTGAATAGCGCGGTGACCATGATGCCGGGCTTTGCTACGTGAATGATTACGCGGAAGAACGATGTGAAACGATTGCAGCCGTCGATCAACGCCGCCTCCTCCAGCTCCCATGGCATTTGTGCAAAGGTTGCACACAGGTTCCAGATCGCAAATGGAAGGGTGAAGGAGCAGTACATAGCGATCAGTCCCACATAGGAATCGATCAGTCCGAGTGAGCGCATGATGATGTAAAACGGTAGACAGAGGAGGATGCCCGGGAACATGCGTGTCATCAGAACGGTGAGCTTGAGTGTGTCTGCGCCGAAGATACGATAGCGCGTTAGTCCATAGGCGGCCATGATCGCCAGCACGAGGCTGATGGACATTGTGACCAGTGTGATGAAGACGCTGTTGGCGAAGTAACGCAAAAAACGCGAGTGGAACAGCACGTTTTTGAAGTTATCAAAGGTGATATAGCTGGGAATGATTTCTGCGGCGTTATATATTTGCTCCGGATGTTTGAGCGCGGTCAGAACGACGTAGATAAACGGCGAAAGTGCAATGAAGGTCATCAGAATCACAAAGCAGTATGCGACGATGTTCGCTCTGTCGCGCTTTGAAGCGATTTTGTTCATGCCTGTCCCTCCTTGTCGCCTCTCGAAAGCCGCAGATAGACGGCGGAAATCAACATCATGATTACAAACAGAACCATGGACGAAGCAGATGCCGTGCCCAGATCATGCACGATGAAGCCTTGCCGATAGGCGTAGGTATAGATGATCTCGGTTGAATACAGCGGTCCGCCTTCGGTCATCAGCCAGATCGTATTGAAGCACGAGACGATGCCGATTAGGTTCAGTATGGTGGCGATGGCGAGCGGCTCCTTGATGATCGGAAGCGTGATGCGCCAGAATTGTTGCCATCGGGTTGCACCGTCCACCTCGGCGCTCTCATAGATTTCACCTGAAATGTTCTGAAGCGCTGCGAGTATGAAGATCATCTGAAACGGAATGCCCTTCCAGATGGCGACGAACGCGACGCACCAGAATGCCGTACCCGTGTTGCCGAGCCAAGAGATCGATTCGCTCAGGAGCCCGAACCTGACGGCGAGAATATTGATGATGCCAACGTTGGCATTGAACAGAAATGTGAAGGTCATTGCCGCAATGGAGTGCGGCACAGCCCATGGCACAAGACTCATGGTGCGGAAAAACGAGCGCGCGCGCAGCCGCTTGTTTAGCGCCAGTGCGAGTAGCATCGCGATCACGAGCTGCGCGACCAGATTGACCGCCGTCCACTTGAACGTGTTTCCGATGGACAGCAGAAATTTCTCGTCCGTGAAGATTCGTTGGTAGTTCGAAAGCCCCGCGAAGGTATTGAAGATCGGGGAGTTGGGGCGAACGAGGTTGTAATTCGTGAAGCTCAGTGCAATGCCGCGGAACAGCGGATAAATATTCAGGGCAAGAACGGCGATTATGGCCGGCGCAATGAGCAAATACCCCGGCCAATTCTTGCGCATTTCGAGGTTTTTTCGCTTTCGTCCGGATATATGCATCATACGCAATCATCTCCAAGCATAATTCGATATATCCAAAGGCTCCGATTGCTCAGAGCCTTTGGTGGGAAAAAGTTTGAACCGGATCAGATGTCGTAGTTAGCGGCAATGTTCGCGCGCAGTTCGGCTGCCATTGCTGCGAGGGAATCCTCGGCGTTTGCCTGACCATAGACCACAGTGAGAATTGCGTTTGTGATGATCTCGTCGATGGTCTTTTCGTTGATGATGCTCGGACGTGCCATGGTGTAGGGGAATTGCTCGCCCAGCACAACCAGATCTTGATTTTCCTCGGACAGGCCGGAGGGGACGTCCCAGCTGGTCTGTGCGGAGTGCTTACCGGTGGCCTTGAGGATGTCATAGGTCTCGGGGGAGCTCATGTAGCGGCAGAAGTCGTAGGCGAGCTCGGGGTACTTGGTGTTGACATTAATGTTCCAGGTCCAGCCGCCAAGTACAGTTGCGCGAGTCTTACCCATGACCATGTCGGTGATGGCGTAGTTTACACTGGTGCCCACGTCGTTGATGCCGCTCTTGCACCAATCGCCGCCGAGCAGGAAGGTTGCTTCGCCGTTGGCAAAGCTCTCATAAACCTTGTCCCACGAGGTTGCTTCCTTGAAGCTCTCAACCAGACCGTTATCCTCGGTGATGAGCTTGCAGATGAAGTTCCATGCCTCGGTACCCGCTTCGTTGTCGATAACCACCTCGGGCATCTCGCCGCTGGTGTCGATCACGGGGCACTCGTTCTGATAGAAGAAGGAATAGAAGGCATAGGCGCTCTTGTAGGTGATGATGCCGCCGTAGCCGTTCTCCTTGAGCACCTTTAGGCAGTTGTCAAGGTCTTCCCACGTCTCGGGGATGGAAAGGCCGCATGCCTCGAGGTAATCGGTGTTGCAGTACAGTCCGCAGCAGTCCAGATACCACGGTACGGAGTAGTACACGCCCTCGAACTTGCCGGAGTTCAATGGGCCGGGCTGATAGGTTGCTTCCAGTTCGTCGTCAGAAATGAACTGGTTCAGCGGGAGCAACAGACCCATTGCCGCCAGATCGATGGCATGTCCGCTGTTGTCCATGATGACGACGTCCGGACCGCCGCCGGCAAGTGCCGCCGTCTGGAAGGATTCCTTGATGTCCTGCTGCGAGGCACCCTGCGCCGTGACCTTTACGCCGGGATTCGCTTCTTCATAAGCGCGGACGGCATCCATAAAGCTCTTGCCCTGCGCTTTGGATTCATCGACCCAATCAGAGCCAACAGAGATCACAATTTCGCCGGTGAGTCCCTCCGCACCTGCACCGAAGCAGAAGAGCGTGGACAGGAGTGCTAAGATCAATAGCAATGCCAGGTTCTTTTTCATGATTTTCCATCCTTTCTTTTTTTGCCCTGTCGGGCTTGCTGATCTCATTAAACCATCATTTCCTGAAAATGAAAAGGTAAAATCTAATCAACATTCTTTCGAGTTTTGCAAGAAATTTCCTGTGCGAAATTGTGTAATAGTTTCCGCATGAACAATTCCCCTCATTTCAGATGCCTTGAATCGGAAAATAGTGCAACTTCGGTTTTCGCATGCCGGAATCTGATAAACCTATGCAAAAAGGCAGTACATTTATTGCTTCTTATTTCAGGGCGAACCATTTACAATGATGTCGAAATAGCGGAATGAACACTACTTCCGCCGCAAAAAGTACGAGCAAGGAGGTCGCCCTAATGAAGAAAATCAATGTTTGTCTGGTTGGATTAAGCTTCGGCTTGGAATTTGTACCTATTTACATGGAGCATCCGAATGTCGATAAGGTCTATGTCTGCGACAGGAACGAGGAGCTTCTTAAGCTTGCAAGTGAGCGCTACAGCGTGCCTGAATTGCAGTGCGCGACGGAATTGCAGACGATTCTCGACAATCCAGAAATCGATGCTGTTCACCTCGTTACACCACCATCCACCCATGCGCCGCTTTCGATCAAGGTGCTTAAGGCGGGCAAGCACTGCGGCTGCACGATTCCGATGGGCATGTCGATTGACGAACTGAAGGAGATCATCGCGGCGCGTAAGGCATCCGGCAAGAACTACATGTTCATGGAAACTACGATCTTTCAGCGCGAGTTCCTCTATATGCAGGAACTGTATCAGTCCGGCAAGCTTGGGCGCTTGCAGTACATGAGCTGTGCGCACTATCAGGACATGGAAGGCTGGCCGGAGTATTGGGAGGGCTTCCCGCCGCTAATGCACCCGACCCACGCCGTCGCGCCCTGCTTGCAGCTGGCGGGACATTTGCCTAGGACGGTCTATGCCAAGGGTTCAGGCAAGATCAGCGACAAGTATGCTGCGCGCTATGGCAGTCCCTTCGCCTTTGAAGCGGCATTCATTACACTTGAAGACAGTGATGTGACCATCGAGATGGAGCGCTTCCTCTATGGCGTTGCCCGCAGCTATTCCGAGTGCTTCCGCATCTATGGCGAGAACATGAGCTTCGAATGGCAGCAGCTAGCGGATGAGAATCCGGTGCTGTATACGCGAACCGGTGCGCTGGGCATGACCTCGTTCCAGGATGGCGAAAAGACCACCTACCATCGCGGTGGCGAGATCATCGAGGAGCGCATCGAAATCCCCGACTATGCCGATCGCCTGCCCGAGGAGATTCGTCACTTCACGCGCACCGGCGTGTACAACAACAAAAATACGCACCTCTCCTACAAGCAGGGTGGTGGACATGGCGGTTCGCATCCGCATCTGGTGCACGAGTTCGTTCGCTCGATCGTTGAAGAACGCCCAGCGGTGCTGGACGACATCATGGGTGCCTACTGGACCGGCACGGGGATTTGTGCACACGAGTCCGCCATGCAGGGTGGCGTAATCGTCGAAATTCCGAACTTTGCAGAACTCCGTTAATCCCGACTGCCCCGTGCAACGCATGGGGCAGTATTGCATTTTTTCGCGTGCACATGCTATAATCAAGGTGATTTTGTCATCGAAACGGGGATGCGGCGCGCCGACATCCCCTGCGAGGTCGTTATGATTCGAGCAAAAAAGTCCATCGGCATCCGTAAGAATCTGGTTCGTTCGGTAACCATGCTTGTAATCCTGCCGTTGGTTGCGGTTATCGCATTCTTAAGTGTGCAGGTGGGCGTTAACACGCAGAGGCAGACCCTCACCGCGAATGAGACCTATGTTGCACAGATTGCCACCAATATTGATCAGGTGGTAGAGGTTGTCAATTATGCTACCAGCAAGCTGATGCTCAACCTTGAGGTGCTCTCTGACCTGCGCACGGTTAACCGATATGGGCCGGATTCGTATGCGTGGTACGTTGCGCTCAGGCGGCTTTCGCAGCAGGTGGAAAATCTGGAAAGCTCCATCATGAATGCCGTGGGGGGCAAGCTGATGCTGCTTACGCGGGACAATTATCTCATTCATTACACTTATATGGGCAGGACTGCGAGTGATTATACCACAGAGGACTGGTACCTCAGTGCGCAGGCAAGAGCGCGCGCGCCGGTCTATGCACCTGAAATTATCAATGTGTTCTTTGAAAATCCCACGTATACGGTGGTCATGGAAAGCGGCACATCGTTGCTCTATGCCCGCGCACTTCAGAGCTATTCGCGCGAATCGCAGGGTGTTGTGCTGGCACAGCTGTCCAGTGAAAAGATTTGGAACAACTACCTCGGCGCAGCGGTGAGCGGTACCGAGCTCTACCTCGTTGGCGAAGATGGTGCGATGCAGATGTGCAGTGTTAAGGGCGAGGTTACTCGTTATCAATCGATAAATGAGCTTTCTCAGCTTTATACGATGGAACCGGAGGACAGTATGTCGGGCACCACAGACGATGGGTATTTTTACCGTGCGACGCGGCTAACCAACTCACCGAATATTCTGATCTGCATGCAGCCGGCAGGCACGCTGTTTGCTGCCAGCCGCAGCGTCACACGCGTGATGCTGTTCAGCGTGCTGGGACTCACGCTGATGATTTTGCTGATCTTTATCAAGCTGGCGGGGCGCATCACCCGTCCGATTACTGAGATGGTGGAAACGATGGACAACAGCCCGGACATCCCACTTATCCCGATTCAGACCGAGTCCAAGCTACTGGAGCTAAACAAGCTCGCCGATAGCTACAACCATGCGTGGGAACGTGTTGGGCAACTGCTGGTTCAGGTGCGCGAGGAAACGCGACTGCGCGAGGAAACGTATTATGAAATGCTGATGTCGCAGATATCCCCTCACTTCATCTGCAACACCGTCAACTCCATCAAATATCTGGCGGGCGAAGCGGCGCCGCAGCAGACGGTTGAGGCACTGGAGGCATTGGGTGATATTCTGCAATCGGTCTACGATAACAAGAGCGACATCACCATGATTGCGCGCGAAGTGCAGCTGCTTTCCTCCTATGTCAAAATTATGCGCATGCGCTTCGGGTACACCTTCCAGTACATCGAGGATATCCCCTTCGAGCTATACATGTGCGAGATTCCGACCTTTACGCTGCAACCACTGGTCGAGAACGCCATACTGCATGGCGTTCTGGAAAAGCAGGCGGGACAAATTGTCGTGAGCGCACAGGCAACAGACACCAATATCCAGATCAGCGTGTTTAATAACAGCCCCTGCGACGATATTCAAAAGGTGTATCAGGCACTGCGCGAGGAGACGCACAATCGCAGCCAGTTTACCGGAATTGGACTGTACAATATCAATGCACGCCTGCGCATATTGTACGGCAAGGAATACGGACTGGCGGTTGACGCGCATCAGGAAAGCGGGTTTGAGGTCCTCGTTAATCTACCGAGAAAGGAAAAAACCTTCCATGCTGAGGACGCTAATTGTTGAGGATGAGGTGCTGGCTCGCCTTGGGCTGCATCAGCTGGTGGATTGGAATGCACTCGGCTTCGAGCTGCTAGAGGATGCCAAGACCGGCTCGGAGGCGCTGGAGAAAATTCGTATCCTTCGCCCACAGCTCGTTATACTGGATTTGAACATTCCCGAGATCAATGGCATTGAAATCCAGCGGTACATTGTGGACAATGCAATGCCGTGTCAGACCGTTGTTATTAGCTGTAACGATGATTTTACTACAGTTAAGGAGATCATGCGGCTGGGCGCATTTGATTTTTTGCGTAAGCTCAACCTGTCCTCGGAATCGCTGAGCAATGTGCTGCTACGCGTGAAGCAGAGGATCAACAGCGATGTGGAAATCGTGCAGGCAAGCGATCTGCCGCGGATTCGGCAGGCGTCCTACGAATATCTGTTCAAGAGCACCGATGCCAGCTTCTTTGCAGTGCCGTATTGCAGTGCGGTTTGCGTGGTAACCAATCGAACGACGCAGCTGCTCAGTGATTATGCAGCGAGCTGCGTGCGGGAGCTTGGCAGCACCGATTGGCAAGGCTGTCTCATCACCCGAGGTGAGCGCGGTATTTACTTGCTCTCAGAGCAGGCGCGGTTCCATGCATTTTATGAATCGCTACAAGAACGGCTCGAAGCCCTCTGGGGTACACAGGTGTATTTGGGCGTTTGGAACGGCAGAATAGATAGTCTTGCCACGCTCACGCATGCGCTGGCGAGTGTGGAATGTACGAACGTCTATGCCTGCTATGATAGCGGTACGCGGGTGATCACAATCTGCAAGCAGGTGTCCTTTTCGCACACGGCGGGCTTCGATTTTGGCATGATTTGCACGCACCTGAAGCTTGCGCTTGCGAATCTTTCGGAAAAGGACATCGGGGATGTGCTTTCGGCATTCTTCCAAGCGCTTCGCGGTCATGATATGCTTGCAGTCAACCTGCTCAAGCGCATGTATATGGACATCCTCGGACTGTTTTCCTCGACTGCGCAACGGTTGCAGGGCAATATCGAGGATGTGTATGTTCGCGGGGAGAACTATCACTACCAGACGCTGCTTCGCATGAACAGTATCGATATGACCGAGCAATGGTTCCATGAATTTGCCCATGCATTTGTCGAACGCTTCTTCATCCAATACAAAAGTCGAAGTAGTGATATCCTGCACAGTGTATTTACCTATATCGACAGCAACATTGCGCAGCCCATCCATCTCTCTGCCGTCGCGAAACACATTGGCATCTCTGAGAACTATCTGAGCTCTTATTTCAAAAAGGAGATTGGCGAGAATTTCGTGGCTTACGTCAATATTCGAAAAATCGAAAAGGCAAAGGAGCTGCTATGCGCGAACTGTTTGGTGTATCAGGTGTCCGAATCCCTTGGCTTTGAAAACAATACCTATTTTACCAAGGTGTTTAAGAAATACACGGGCATGTCGCCGGACAGCTATCGAAGGCAAGCGCTTGAGCGCAAGAAACCGTAATGGGCGATCTCATACGATGCTCAATCTAATACGAATCTCAACCGAAAATGCAATCGGACTTCGAGCGGATTTTGTTCGCTCGTGCGGTTAAGAGACCGAAGGAATAGCGGCGCTATTTCGAGGGCTTTGGCCGCGCGAGCGGGCATAAAACGCCGAAGGATATTGTATTTTAGGTTGAGATTCGTATTACCAGCGATTTCTCATCGCAGCGCAGCACTGCCACTGTCTTGGACACGGGCATATCCGCCAATATCATCATGGCATAGCCCTCGAGCAGTAGCGTAAACCGGCTGTTCCTGCGCTCGAAGGGTGCATTGACCTGCTTGCTGCCGCACTTGGAACACAGCACCTTTGGCCGCCGTGCGTGGATGTAGCAGGGGTGGAACAGCATGTCCCCGTGTCGGCATACCCGCTCGTTTTTCGTAGCCGTTGCGTTTTGTTTCGCCCCCGCACTTGGGCCCGCTAACGCCGCGCGCCTTCGAACGCTCACATAGATTCGCACCGCAAGCTCTTCGGCGTCAAACGCCGCTCGCTCTATGTGCCATGGCTCCTCTAGCCCCAACGACCCCGCCATCATCGCAGAAAAGTTCCCTACCATATCTTCCGTTTCCATCACCCAACCCATTATATCATTTCAACGACTTTGGGAGTAGAGGCGAAATATTGAAGCCGCGCTCCTTCAAAAAAACGATCAGGCACTCGCCGATATTGACGAACGCCTGGAGGATCTGCAAATCCGGCTCGTGAAGCTTGCCAGTTCGAAAGCTGATTACGAATCGGTCGGTGAAGAGATTTACCGCCTGCGCGATGAAAAGCAGAGGCTCCTGATTGAAAGCGCCAATCGCGACGATCAGCTCAAGCGCATTGACGATATGGGCGCATTCCTCCGGGAGCAACCCACGGCCATCACGGAGTACGATGAACGGCTGGTTCGGCGGTTGATTGAGAAGGTGACGGTTTTTGAAGAACGTTTCTCGGTTGAATTCAAATCTGGCGTAATGATGGATGTTCAATAAATAAGCTCGGAAAAGATACTCTCGCAGCTGTTGCAAAATATGCAACAACTGCGTTTTTGATTAGCTCGCCTTTAAGTGAACTCTTTCAAGCATTGTTCTATTGCATATCCAACCTGCTCACTCGTGAATACGCAACATCCATCCTGCCCACACACTAACCCAAAGCATCCAACCTGTTCACACGTGAACGCCGACATCTAACCTGTGCATACGCGGAGCAAAATGCCCGATTTGACTTGTTCCCATGAACCGAGAAAACGACGATGCTTGCCGACTGAATATCAGCACATAAACCTCGAAAATCCCGTATTTACAGGCCTTTTCACCCCATCACTCCTCCACCCTCGACATCAAGCATACCGTCTCCACGTGCTCCGTCCAAGGGAACATGTCGAGGGGTTGCGCGTATTGCAGGTGGTAGGCAGGGGCGAGGAGTTTGATGTCGCGCGCAAGGGTGCCCGGATCGCAGGAGACGTAGACGATGCGGTCTGGGTTGAGGGTGAGTATCTGCTGTATGAGGCTCGGGTCCAGGCCCTTTCGCGGCGGGTCGACCACGACCACATCTGGTTTGAGGTGCGAACGGAGAAGGGGCGCGAGCGCGGCAGAGGCATCACCCAGATGGAATTCTGCGTTATCAATGCCGTTTTCCATGGCGGCCTTGCGTGCGTCCTCGATGGCGGGCGGTACGATCTCAAGACCGATGACGCGCGCCGCGCGCTGCGCGAGGGGCAGCGTAAGTGTGCCGATCCCGCAATAGACATCCAGCACCGTTTCGTGGCCGCGCAGATCGGCGGCCAGCAGCATCTGATCGATCAGCGCCTCGGCCTGCGTGCGGTTCACCTGAAAAAAGGATTGTGGGGACAGCGAAAATCGAAGCTCATGCAGCTGCTCAGATAGGTGCGTATCCCCCGCCAGCAATGTGCATCTGCCATCCAGCGCGTGATTGGGTTTGGGTGCTAGATCGCATCGATACAGCGAAACCAGCTGCGGCAGCTGCGCCATGAGCGCATGGGTAATCTGATTCTCGTTCGCCAATCGTCCGCGCGTGCAGAGGATGCCCATCAGCTGGTTATCCCCATTCACGCGGGTCACGATGTGCTGCAACTGTTCGGTGGCGAAGGGCCTCACGGCCTGCAAAAACCGCGAACTCTGCTCGCTCTGCAGCGGGCAATCCTGCACCTCAATCAGCCGATGTGAATCGCGCGCGCGCATGCCCAGCTGCATCACGCCCTGCTGCATGGCCAGATGATACTCGGCCTTGTTGCGATAGCGCCAGGGTTCGGGCGATGCAATGGTCTCGCGCACCTCGGCATCCGGTAGGCCACCGATCCTGCCCAGTGCATCCTGCACCCGCTGACGCTTCAGTGCAAGCGAATAATCATATGTCATATGCTGCGCGGCGCAGCCACCGCACTGCCCATAATGCGGGCAAGCGGGTTCGATTCGATGCTCACTTTTATCGATGATGCGCAGCGTTTCTGCGGTGCAAAAGCGCTTGCCGCTTCGGGTGATGCGCGCCTCTACCCGCTCGCCCGGCAGCGCACCATGCACAAAAAGAGTGCGGCCATCCGCTGCACGACCTACGCCCTGCAGCTCGGATGCCACGCCCGTTATGGTGACTGTTTCAATCATTGGATCAGGACAGCACATCGACCAGCTTGAGCAGCTCTCTGTCTGCCTTGCGCCCGCCGCGCGCCTCATCAATCGGCACTTCGATCAGCTTGTTCTTGCGAATGCCCACGGCCACGCCCGATTTGTCCTGCCTCATCAGATCCACGGCGCGCGCGCCTAGCCTGCTGGCCAGCACGCGGTCGGACGCCGTCGGGCTGCCGCCGCGCTGCGTATACCCGAGCACGGTGTTTCTGGTCTCCTGGCCGGAGAGCACCTCCACGATGCGCGCGACCTGGTTGGTGTCAAGGCGCGTGCCCACGATATCGGACAGCGATTCATGCTCAGCGCAGATCTTGTGTACATCGCTGGTCAAGGACGCAATCGCGCCCTCCGCGATGATCATGATCATCGAGCGCTTGCCCTTCATGACGCCCCATTTCATGTGGTCCGCCACTTCCTCCACGGTCCATTCGCGCTCCGGGATCAGCACGATCTCTGCGCCGCATGCGAGCGCCGTGTGCAGCGCGATATCGCCGCAGTTGCGCCCCATTACCGTGACCATGCTGGCACGCTCGTGCGAATCGCTGGTCTCGCGAATGCGGTTGATCGACTCGCAGGCGGTGTTCAGCGCGGTATCAAACCCGATGGTGAAATCGGTATAATCCAGATCGTTATCGATCGTGCCCGGAATGCCGATGGTAGGCAGCCCCTTCATATTGAGTGCGTTCGCGCCCTGGAAGGTGCCGTCGCCGCCGATGCAAATGAGGCCCTCTACGCCCAGCGTCTTGAGGTTCTTGACCGCCTTTTCCTGCACCTCCGGCTGAACAAATTCCAGACAGCGCGCCGTCATCAGGAACGTGCCGCCCCGATGGATCTTATCGGATACGCTGCGCGAGGTCATCATTTGATAGTCATCGATCTGATCCAGCGAACGCATCAGCACGCCGTTATAGCCGCGCTTGAAGCCCACCACGGACATATCATTGGACAGCGAAGTACGCACCACGGCGCGGATGGCCGCGTTCATGCCGGGCGCGTCGCCGCCGGATGTCAAGACGCCAATTCGTTTCATATGATTCCCTCCTATATCGGATGGTCTAAATGCATGGGTATGCCCTTGTCATTTTGGGTCTATGGATGTATTATATACCCGAGAGACGCCATCGCGCAAGCCGCGTTGTGTGTTAGAAACGTAATATTTCTATGGGGGACGGCCAGAAATGCAACAACAGGATGTCAATGTCTATCCCGCATACGATGCGAATATGCCCGCGGAGGCCGATGAGATGGAATATGCGCTGCCAGAGGGGTTCGTGTATCTGGATGAGGCGATCGAGGGCGTGCTATGGGACGCGAAATATTCGACCGAGGACAATTTCATCGGCTCGGTGGTGGACGGCTATCAGAGCAACCGCATCGCCTGCGCCAAGAAGATGATCCCGGCACTGATCGAGGCGCGCGATCTGGCGCAGGAGAAGGGCTATCAGCTGTTGATCTGGGATGCGGCGCGTCCGCAGCGGGCGGTGGATCACTTTGTTTCCTGGGCGGCAGAGCCGGAGGACGGCAAGTCCAAAGAGCAGCACTACCCAAACATCAAAAAAGCGCAACTATTTCAAAAGGGCTATGTCGCGAAGCGCTCTGGACACTCGCGCGGGGCGGCGGTGGATCTGACGCTGGTGGATGCCGAGACAGGCGAGGCAATCGATATGGGCGGCGCGTTTGATCTGATGGACAAGCGCTCCCATCATGGCGCGAAAGGGCTGACCAAGCAGCAGACGGCCAACCGGAATGCGCTGAAATCCATCATGAAACAGAGCGGGTTCAGCCCGTATTCCAATGAGTGGTGGCATTATACGCTGAACAACGAGCCGTTTCCCGGACAGTATTTTGATTTTGTGATCGGCGGCAGAAGCCAAGAGGAACAGGTTCAGCAGGACATCGTGCGCCACAATATGGAGACGGATTTGCCGCAATGACCGAAGGGGGAATCGCGAGATGGGCTCGATCGACAAACGAGGCGTGCTCGAGGGGGAGATATTCAGCTATCGCGCGGGCAAGGACGACACGCTTTTCATTCATTGGCAGGGCAGGCTGGTAACCGCGCTCCGCGGCGAGAAGGGGTGCGCGTTGCATATTGCACTGCGCGAGGCCGATCCGTTGCAGGCGCAGCTGCTGATGGCCAAGGCGACCGGCAATTTCAAGCGCGGCAACGAGCGGCTGGCCAAAAGGAAGAATTGATGAAGGGAGACCTCGAATGGCTGATGAACACATGCTGGCACGCGCCAGCGAGCTATATGATTTTGACCCGGACACAGTCCAACTGATCCGCATCTGGGATGGCTCGCCCAACCATATTTACTCATTCGAGAAGAACGAGCAGGGCTACATTTTGCGCGCATCCAAGGGCAGCGAGGATTGGGCGAACCGCACGCAGGCGGAGATGGATTGGCTCGATTATCTGGCCAAGCGGGGCGCGCGGGTGTCGCTGCCGCTCCCTTCCATGTATGGTCGCATCGTGGAGCGGGCGGAGCTGGATGGTGAGGACTGGGTGATCTGCGCGTTTGACAAGGCGGAGGGACGTCATGCACAGCGCGATGATCCGGACACCTGGAATGAGCAGGTGTTTCAGGATTGGGGCGCGACCATGGGACAGATTCATCATCTGACGAAGCACTATCATCCCTCCTCCGAGGCCCGCACGAGGCCCACGTTCGACGGCTGCGAGGCGCTGCAGCCTGGGCTTCACCATGTACCCGAGCTGGAGAAAACGGTGCACGATCACGTGGCGCATCTGCTCAGTCTCCCCCGAACGCAGGGCAGCTTCGGCCTGATCCATCAGGACTTTCATCAGCTCAATTTCTTCGTGGATCGGGGCAAGGTGCATGTGTTCGATTTCGATGATAGCGTGTATGGATATTTCGCGCTGGACATCGGGATTGCGCTGTATCATGCGCTGCTGTGGGGCTTGCCGGAGGAAATCGATCGGCGTCAGGCGGCATCGCAGGCCATCCTGGGCGGATTCATGAAGGGCTATCTGTCGCAGAACGCGCTGGACGACAGCTGCCGAAGCACGATCCCCGATTTCATGCGTTTTCGCCAGATGTGCGAGCTGGCATGGGCGCTCAATGATCCGGCGACATTGGACGCGCAGCAGGCAGAGATCGAGCGCGTGCAACAGGGCGTTCTGTTTGATGGCGTCCACGTGGATGCATCCACATTCATATAATTAGGAGGAATCGCGCATGCAGACCAAGCATTACAAACCGGAATGGGACAGCATCGAATCGCATCCATTGCCCGCATGGTACGACGATGCAAAGCTGGGCATCTTCATTCATTGGGGGCTATATTCCGTGCCGGCCTGGGCGGAGGTCACATGGGAGCTGGGTGGCGAGCCATCGGACGAAGAATGGCACGCGCACAATCCATATGCCGAATGGTATCTCAACACCCTCCGCATCGAGGGTTCCCCTGCGCGCGCGCATCATGAGAAGACCTATGGAAAGGACTTTAATTATGAGCAGTTCGCCGATCTGTTCACCTGCGAAAAGTGGCAGCCCGATCAGTGGGCGAAGCTGTTCAAGCAGGCAGGTGCGGAGTATGTGGTGCTGACCACCAAGCACCATGACGGGTTCTGCCTGTATCCGTCCAAATACACCGAATACAACAGCATGAACTACGGCGCCAAGCGCGACCTGACAGGCGATCTGGCGCAGGCAGTGCGCGCGGAAGGCATGAAGATGGGCACGTATTATTCCGGCCTGTTCGATTGGACCACGCATCCGCACCCACGGCTTCGCCACGATGTGTATGACTCCTACAACCGAACCTACGCATTTGCGGACTACTCCTATAACCAGGCAAACGAGCTTGTGGATCTATACAAGCCTTCCATCCTGTGGAACGACATCGGCTGGCCCGACAAGGGGCAGGGCGACCTACCCAGCCTGTTCGCCCATTATTATAACACCGTGGCGGAGGGTCTGATCAACGATCGCTGGAGCGTGCCCTGGTGCGACCATACCACCGCCGAATACCTGACGGGGCAACGCTCGCTCGAGAAAAAATGGGAGATGTGCCGCGGGCTGGGTCTGTCGTTTGGCTACAATCAAAACGAGGGCGACGAGACCGTGATGAGCGGCGAGAAGCTGGTGCGGCTGCTGTGCGAATTTGTCAGCCACAACGGCAACTTGCTCATCAACATCGGGCCGCGCGCGGATGGCACGATTCCCGAGATTCAGGTGGATCGACTTATGAAGCTGGGCGCATGGATGCAGAAGCATGGCGAGGCGATCAAGGGCACGCGCATCTGGACGCAGAAGCAGCAGGACGATCTGGGCGATGGGCGCACGGTGTTTTATACCGTCAAGGGCAATGACCTGTATGCGATCATCGACGGGTTGCCCGTCGGGCATCATGCGCTGGATCTGCCGATTCAAAATGGGCGAGTTTCCGTAGATGTGCCGGATAACTACCCGGTGCATGTGCGGATGGAACACTACTTCGGATAGGCATTTATAAATCACGCGCACCAGACGAACATACACAGCGGATATGTTCCTGGTGCGCGTTTATTTCTATGTTTCTTGCGGCGCCTATTCCTGCGGGAAGTATACTTGCACAAACGGCACGTGCAGCACCTCAAACGTTTGCCCACCAAGGTAGGACAATGCGCCCGCATCACTGGCGAAATCAAACGTGATCTTATAGGCATACAGCGCCTGTTGGCTGCGCTGATAGCGGCGGTTCATCTCCGGATCGCCGTATTGCCCATCGCCCAGCAGTGGATGCCCGGCGGCGGCGAACTGTGCGCGGATCTGGTGGGTGCGCCCGGTGATCAGCTCGCACTCGACCAAGGACAGCTGCCCCTCTGCGCGCAGGGTTTGATAGCGCGTCTGTGCGTGCTGCGCATCGGGCGCAGATTTTGATAGCACCTGCACGCGGGAGCTGGTCTCGCTCTTTAGGATGTAGCCCTCCAGCATGCCCTGCCGGGGTCGCAACTGCCCCAGCGCGATGCACAGATACTGCTTTGTGATCTCCCTCTGGCGGATCTTTTGATTCAGGATCTGCATGGCCTCGCGGGTCTTGGCCACCATCACGATACCGCCTGTGAAGCGATCGATGCGATTGCAAGGCACCGGCGAAAACGACGAAGGATCCTGCGAATCATACGTGCCCTTTTGATACAAATACGCGCGCACGTGGGTCACCAGCGTGTTCAGCTTCTCATTGTCGTCCGGGTGCACCAGCAGCCCGGGCTGCTTATCGACCAGCATGATCTGGTCATCCTCATACAGGATCGACAGCCGCGGCGCAAAGCGGGACAGCAGCACGTCCGTCTTCTTGGTCTGTACCAGCAGCTCGTCTGACACATACAGCGCCACCTTGTCGCCAGAGGCCACATGCGTATCCTGCTTGGCGGGCTTGCCGTTGAGCTTGATCTTCTTGAGCCGCAGATATTTCTGCGCCAGGCTGACGGGCATGGCGGGAAACTGGTTTTTGAGCCATCGATCCAGCCGCTTCCCGTCGTCCTTGGCGGCAATTTCATATTCTTTCATGTGCATATATCCCCTTCGCAGTTGGCTTGCCCGATCATTATACCATGCCGCCGCTCCGGGCGCAATTGAACAAACCAATTGCCTCATCCGTCAAAATGAAAGCATACGGATTTACAAATGCAGGGTATATGTGGTATTATGGAGGTGCCGCCGAATGGGTCGGCACCTGTCTGCGGGCATAGTTGGGAGGATGAGATCATGAAACGTATTATGTTGGCAATTTGTATCGCTCTGATGGCACTGCTGCTGGCCATGCCTGCATTGGCAGACGGCGCGGTGGGCTTCTGGTACACCGAGGTGGCCGATGACGGCATCGAAACGCCGGAGGAGGCGCTCGCGAGCGAGACCGACGCACCGAACGATGGCCTGCCGGAGAGCATCGATTTATTGGATGGCGGCGTGGCCAATCTGCTGGATGAAATGGGCGAGGTTGCCGCATCCGGCACCTATGTGGTGGATGGCAGCACCGTGACCATCACCGTGAATGACAGCACCTATGTGTGCGTGATCGACGGCGATCTGATGAACATGAACAACGGCCAGAAGGTCTTCGCGCGCGGGCTGGACATCCAATATTGGGTGCACAACAGCAACGATTCCGCGGTGGAGCTGGACGACGGAAACGCCTGGTTCTATGATGGTGAAGGGGAGCTGCTCTCCGAGGGCACCTACACCATGAACGGGGATACCGTGACCATTCAAGTGGATGGCAAGACCATGACCGGCACCATCAACGATCTGGAGATGACGCTGGATGGCGAACCGTATTCGCTGTACTAAATCACACATGATGATAAGCGGCCTAGGCGATGAAACCTAGGCCGCTATCTATTGCGGAAAGGGCTGACCATGACCCATAGTCAACGAAGCTGGACGGTGCTGCTGCTCTGCGGCGCTTCAGGAACGGGCAAATCATACCTGGCCAATCAGCTGGCGCGCCATGAACAGGTGAATGTGCTTGGGATCGACGACATCGGCCTGGCGCTGAAGGCCGTGACCACGGCGGATGTGCTGCCCGCCCTCCATTCGGGCGCCGATTGGCTGGAGATTGGCGTGGCGCGCAATGTGGATTGGCTGCTGCGCGTGGGCAAGGAACTGATGCCTGCGCTGCGTGCGATCATCAAGGATCATCTACAGAGCGGCGATCCCATCATCATCGAGGGCGATTTTCTGGACATGGATCTGGCGCACATGTTTCCTGCGCCGCAGGTCAAGACGCTGGTTGTATGCGAGCCCAGCCTGGATCAGATTGTGCAGAACTATCTTGCAAGGGAGGGCGGCGATCTGCAGCAGTATCGCGCGGAAATCAGCAGCGCGTTTTCCAAGCATCTGGCAGATCTGTGCGAAACACGATGCATCCCATGCATCGAAGCCCGCCCCTGGGATACCGCATTGCAAAGGGCGAT
>JAJDGF010000030.1 GCA_030265545.1 Eubacteriales bacterium OttesenSCG-928-N13 | reverse complement strand
CGTGTTGACGAACGTCAACACGCTATAAAGCCCCATAGTTTGCACTACGGGGCCTTGGGATGTGAGAATCTTAGTCCGCCAGAACTGCCTGATGGAACAGCTTCTCGCCGGTCGCGTACAAGCCATAGCCGCTCAGCTTCGGGTTGCGAAGCATCTGCTGTGCATAGTAGTACACCGGTGCGCAAGCATAATCCGTGCCGATGGCGAGCATCTCTGCTTCGTGCATGGTCTTCATGCGGTATTCGGCATCGCCGGACGCCGCAACATCCTGCATCATCTTGTCGAACTCAGGATTGTTGTAGAAGGTGGAGTTGTTGCCGGAATAGCTGGTCATCAGGTCCAGCAGGTTGGAGGGATCGCCGTAGTCAGCAATCCAGCCATCGCGTGCCATGGTGTGCATGCCCTGACGGCGCGCATCCAAGAACACGTTCCAGTCCATCTGGGAAATCTCGACGTTCACGTTCAGCACTTCTTTCCACATTGCGACCATCGCTTCTGCGGTGGGCAGGTGGGCGCCGGCCACGTTGGTGGCATACGAAACGGTCGGGAAGCCTTCGCCGTTGGGATAGCCGGCCTCGGCCAGCGCTTCCTGGGCGGCTGCGCAGTTGGCAGCATAATCGCTGCGATCAATGATCGAGTTCGCCTTGTGGAAATCGGAGCCGTCGGCATCGACGAAGCCCGGGCCCACAAAGTTGTTCGCCGGCAGATAGGTGCCCTGCATGATGTTATCAGACAGGTAGTCGGTGTCGAGCGCCAGTGTGAACGCCTTGCGGACGAGCGCATTGTCGAACGGCTCGGCGCCGTTGTTGAAGTTCACATAATAGGTGCCCAGCTGCGCGGTGAGATCAAAGATGCCTTCGGCCTTCACGGCTTCCAGCTCCTCGGTCGGATAGTCGTCGCAGAAATCGATCTCGCCGCTGCGGATGGCTGCCAATTTGGCATTCGGATCCGCGATCAGCTTGAACACGATTTTGCCTGCCACGATTTCATCATAGGCATAATAGTTCTCGTTGGGCACGACGACGATTTCTTCGTCCATCGTCCAGGCTTCCAGCTTATAGGCGCCGTTGCCGATCAACGATTCCGGCTGGGTCATCCAGGTGTCGCCATACTGCTCCACCATGTCCTGACGCACCGGGTAGTAGGTCGGGAACGCCAAGATCTCCAGGAACCAGCCGCAGGGGCCAGACAGGGTCAGCTCGATGGTCTTCTCATCGATGCATTTCACGCCCAGCTCTTCCACAGGCTTGGTGCCTTCCACGATCTCAAGGCCATTCAGCAGATATTTGCCCATGTCGCCCGCATAGGGGGCAGCATTCTCGGGGTTGACGAGGCGCTTCATCGAATATTCGAAATCCTGCGCCGTCAGATCTTTGCCATCGGACCATTTCGCATCGTCGCGGATCTTCAGGGTCCAGACCAAGCCATCCTCGGAGATTTCATAGCTCTCGGCCGCGCCATTCACGATGCCGCTTCCGTCCCAGCCATACTTCATCAGGCCTTCGAACATATGCTTGATATAGTTGCTGCCATCGCTGGCGGAGTTCATCTGCGGATCCAGCGTTTCGGGCTGGGAGCCGAGATTGACGGTGATGGTCTGATCATTCGGCGCCGCGAACGCAGATGCGCTCATGCCGAACACCAGAGCCAGGGCCAACAGCATTGCCAATAGTTTCCTCATGTAGGGTTCCCTCCTCATGATTTTTATCTGTCATTGCGGGGATTGACCGCAAGAACATCCGTGACGGTGTCAGCCGTGCTGAATGGTTACCAGTCTTCACTCACCTTGTGGCAAGCGCAGAAATGGCCGGGTTCGATCTCTGCCATCGCGGGGCGCTGCTCGAGGCAGACGTCCTTCGCATAGGGACAGCGCGTGTGGAACTTGCAACCCTTGGGCGGGTTGATGGGACTCGGGACATCCCCCTCCAGCACGATCCGATGGCGCGCGCGGCTGATGTTCGGATCTGGGATCGGGATGGCCGACAGCAGCGCCTGCGTGTAGGGATGCAGCGGGTTCTTGTAGAGCGATTCGGAGCGGGTCAGCTCCATCATGCTGCCCAGATACATCACGCCCACGCGGTTTGAAATGTGGCGAACCACCGACAGATCATGCGCAATGAACAGATATGTCAGCCCCATCTTCTGTTGCAGTTCCATCAGCATGTTGATCACCTGCGCCTGAATGGATACATCCAGCGCGGAGATCGGCTCATCACACACCATGAAATCCGGTTGCAGCGCCATGGAGCGCGCGATTGAAATGCGCTGACGCTGGCCGCCCGAAAACTCATGCGGGTAGCGGTTCATGTGCTCGGAATTGAGACCCACCAGATTCAGCAGGCTCAAAATCCGCTCATTGCGATCGGCATGGCCGGAGGAGATCTTATGGATATCCAGCGGCTCACCCACGATATCGCCCACCGTCATGCGCGGATCGAGCGAGGCATACGGATCCTGGAAGATGATCTGCATGCGCTTTCTGTAGGGCGTCATGTTGCCGGTGGTGATGTCCTCGCCGTCGAAGATGATCTGGCCGCTGGTCGGCTCATACAGCCGCAGCATGGTGCGACCGATGGTCGATTTGCCGCAGCCGCTCTCGCCCACGATGCCCAGCGTCTCGCCCTGCTCGATCTGGAAGGAAACGTCGTCAACGGCCTGCACATACTTCGGCTTTTTCATGAAGCCGCCGCTGACCTCGAAATACTTCTTGAGATTTTTGATCTCTAATAATGTCTTGCTCATGCGCCCACCTCCTGCTTCTCGATGGCATGCAACCAGCAGGCGGAGGTGTGCCCCTCATTGATCTGCATCAGTTCCGGCTGATGCTTGAGGCACAGTTTGAGGCATTTCTCGCAGCGGGACGCGAACGCGCATCCGTCCGGCAGCGCCACCAGATCTACCGGGGTGCCCTCGATCGGGATGAGCGGGTCCTTGTCGTCCGAATCGAGACGAGGCAGACAGCGCAGCAGCCCTTGCGTGTAGGGATGCGCCGTGCGATAGAAGATGTCGTCGATGCTGCCCTTCTCCACGATGCGGCCGGCGTACATCACGATGACCTCATCGCACAGATCCGAGATGATCCCCAGATCATGCGTGATCAAAATGATCGCGGAATTGATCTTGTCTTTAAGCTCCTTGATCAGCTCCAGGATCTGCGCCTGGATCGTCACATCGAGCGCCGTGGTGGGCTCATCCGCAATCAGCAGCTTGGGCTCACAGGACAGCGTCATGGCGATCATCGCGCGCTGGCGCATGCCGCCCGAAAACTCATACGGATACTGCTTCATGCGCTGCTCGGGATTGTTGATGCCGACCAATTTCAGCATCTCAACGCCGCGCTCAAACGCCTGCGCCTTGGTCATATCGGTGTGCTGCATCAACGTTTCCACCAGCTGGTTGCCGATGGTGAACACCGGGTTTAGGCTGGTCATGGGGTCTTGGAAGATCATGCCGATCTCCTTGCCGCGCAGCTTTCGCATGTCCTGAATCGGCATGCCGAGGATGTCCTGCTCATCGAAGGTGATCTGCCCCTCCGTGACGCGCCCCGGATAGGGAATCAGTTGCATAAGCGCATTCGCGGAGACGCTCTTGCCGCTGCCCGATTCGCCGACGATGCCCAGCACCTTGCCGTGCTCCAGTGTATAGCTGATACCATTCACGGCCTTGACCTCTCCGGCCGGCGTGAAAAATGACACATGCAAATCATCGATTTTTAATAGTTCGCCGCTCATCTTCATCCTCCTCAATCGCGCATTCTGGGATCCAGCGCGTCGCGCAACCCATCGCCCAGCTGGTTGAACGCAAGGATGATCAGGGCGATCATCGTCGCCGGAATCACCAGCCGATAGGGATAGGATTGGAAACCATTCAGTGCATCGTTTACCATGGAACCCAGCGATGCCATCGGGGCGCTGACGCCCAGGCCGATGAAGCTGAGGAACGATTCGGTAAAGATGGCGCTCGGGATTTCAAAGGTGGTGGTGATGACGATTGAGCCCACGCAGTTGGGGATCAGATGCTTGCCAATGATCCAGCGGCTACCGCCGCCCAATGCACGCGATGCTGTGACATATTCGCTGTTTTTCAGCGTCAGGATGTCACCGCGCACGATGCGCGCCATGCGGAACCAGTAGAGCAGCGCAAATGTCAGGAACATACAGATCAGCCCCGGCCCGACCGAGCGAAGCGGCTGGAAGAATGCGTTTGAATCAAGGAGCCTGGTGAGATGCGGCTTGAGCGCGATGTTCAGCAGGATGATGATCAGCGTGCTCGGGATGGAATAAAACACCTCCGCGATGCGCATCATCACATTGTCCACCCAGCCGCCGATGAAGCCGGAAATGGCGCCATACAAGGTGCCGATGATCAATATGAACAGGCTGGCCACAATGCCAATTGAGAGCGATATGCGGGTGGCGATCATCACGCGCACCATCAGGTCGCGGCCCAAATTGTCCGTGCCGAAGGGATGGAACGGATCGAGCGACGGGCCCATGCGTTCCTGACCGCGGATGCCGACATCATAAGAATAGGGCATAAGAAACGGCCCCACCCACGCAAACAGCAGGATGACCACGATCAAAATCGCGCAGGCCATCGCCACCTTGTTGCGGCGGAATCGACGCATCGCGTCCTTCCAATAGGTGGTGGATTCGCGCATGCGGATCAGCTGCTCGCGTTCCTCTTGGGTGGCGGGAAGCAGCATTTCGGGCGTGGGCGCGAAATTCATGTTCAATGGATCTATGTGCGGCTTTTTCAAGCCCGGATCGTTCTTAAACTGGCTCATCTCATCATTCCTCCCCGCATCATTCGTACTTGATCCGAGGATCAACGACGCCGTAGACCAAGTCAACAATCAGATTCATCAATATCAGCAGCGCGGCATAGAACACCGTCACGCCCATGACCAAGGGATAGTCCTGATTGCTAATGGATTCCACGAAGAATTTGCCCATGCCCGGGATGGTGAAGATCTTCTCCACCACGAAGCCGCCCGTCAGAATGCCGGCGGTCAGCGGCCCGAGATAGGAGATGATCGGAACGATGGAGTTCTTGAGCGCGTGCTTGAACAGCACCTTTCTTTCAGGAAGGCCTTTGGCGCGCGCGGTTTTGATGTAGTCCTGACCGAGCACGTCCAGCATGCTGGAACGCATCAGGCGCGCGATGTAGCACATCGGGTTCAGCGACAGCGCCACAGCGGGCATGATGAAATGCTTCCAGCTGGATAAGCCGAGCGTTGGCAGCCACCCGAGCGTCACCCCGAATAGCACCAACATCAAGGTGGCCATGACAAAGTTTGGCACGGCCATGCCCAGCGTAGTGACAAACATCAATACGCGATCTATTGGTTTGTTGCGTTTGAATGCGGCATAGGTGCCCGCAGGGATGCCGATGATGACCGATAATAGGATGGCCACGACGCCCAACTGCGCAGATACCGGGAACTTCTCCCCGATGATCTTGTTCACGGGATAGCCCAGACGCTTGAACGAGTCCCCCAGATCAAAGCGGACAAGCTTGCCCATGTAGGTGAGATATTGCTCAAACAGCGGCTTGTCCAGATCGTACTTTTTCTCCAGCGCGGCGATCTGCTTTTGGGTGGCGCGCTCCGTATTGAACGGACCGCCTGGGATCATGTTCATCAGAAAGAATGTAAGCGTTGCCACGACAAACAGCGTGAGGATTGCCGACAACAGACGTCTGACGATGAATTTGGCCATCGGGTACACCTGCCCTTTTCATAAATGCACATGCATTGTATATGTATAACAGATATTGTATCACGATTTCCCGCCGCGCACAAGGGCAAATTTGCATTTTGTGCACCCTCATTCCTGCAAATCGGGTCGATATCTCCATTGAAATTTCTGGTTTACGGATCATGCAAAATCGTTTATAATAGAATGAGACAGAAATCGGGCTGATCGCCCAAGGAGGATACAATCAATGGCAAAAGGTGGAGGATTTCCCGGCATGATGGGTGGCGGACAGCAGATGCAGCAGATGATGCGCCAGGCGCAGAAGTTGCAGCAGCAGATGGTCGAGGCGCAGGAGGCGCTGGAGCTGCGCGAATTCGAAGCATCGGCGGGCGGCGGCATGGTGAGCGCGAAGGTCAATGGAAAGCGTGAGCTGATTGAGCTGACCATCAACCCGGAAGCCGTGGATCCAGAGGATGTGGAGATGCTGCAGGATACCGTCATGGCCGCCGTGAATGAGGCGCTGCGTCAGGCGTCCGAGACCACGGAGCGTGAAATGGGCAAATTGACCGGCGGCATGGGCATGCCCGGTATGTTTTAACGCATGGCCGGCGTGGAACCCATCCTGCGGCTTGTGAACCAACTGTCCAAGTTGCCCGGCATCGGCCAAAAGAGCGCGCAGCGGCTGGCATACCATATCATCAGCATGCCGGAAGAGCAGGTGCGCGAGCTGGCCACTTCCATATTCAATGGAAAAAAGCAAGTGCATTTCTGCCCCAACTGCGGCAACTACACCGACACCGATCCCTGCGCGCTGTGCTCCGATGACACGCGCGACAAGACCATTCTGTGCGTGGTGAAGGACCCGCGGGACGTGGCTGCGCTTGAGAGAATGCGCGATTATAACGGACAATACCATGTGCTGCACGGCGTGATTTCTCCCATGGACGGCATCGGTCCGGACGACATTCGCATCCGCGAATTGATGTCCCGCTTGGCATCCGAACCGATCGAGGAGGTGGTGTTGGCCACCAATCCCGACATCGAAGGGGAAGCCACCGCCGCCTATATCTCCCGCTTGATCAAGCCGATTGGCGTTCGGGTCACGCGCATTGCGCATGGCGTGCCGGTGGGCGGAGACCTGGAATACACCGACGAAGTGACCCTACTCAAGGCATTTGAAGGACGACGTGAGTTATAAACGAAATCATTTGGATTGCCGCATAGCATCAAACATATCGGCGCAGGATAACACGAGCCATTGCGGCAAAAACAGCATGTTTTTTGCCGCAATTGTATTTGGAGGGATGAACCGTGTATGATGTGATGATCGTGGGCGGCGGCCCGGCGGGCATGACTGCCGCGCTATATGCCGCGCGTGCTGGGATGAAGCTGCTGCTGCTGGAGGGCGAGCTGATCGGCGGGCAGGCATCCACCACCAATCGAATCGAGAACTTCCCCGGCTTCCCGGGCGGCACCGGCGGGCCGGAATTGATGATGCAGTTTGATGCGCAACTGGGACAAATGGATGTGTATCCACAATATGAGCAGGTGCGCGAGCTGAGCCTTTTGGGCGATGTCAAAAAAGCCGTGACCAAAGCGGGCAGCTACGAGGCGCGCACCGTGATACTGGCCATGGGCGCCGCGCGTCGGCGGTTGGGCATCCCGGGCGAGGAGCAGCTCAACGGGCGCGGCATCTCTTATTGTGCCACCTGCGATGGCGCGCTGTATGCAGGGAAGCGGGTGGCCGTGGTGGGCGGCGGGCATAGCGCTGTAGAGGATACGCTGTATCTTGCGCAGCGCAGCGACGTGCTGCTGATCCATCGGCGTGACCAGTTGCGTGCTGTGAGCGAGGATGCGCAAGTTGCGCTCTCTCACCCGCGCGTGCAGACCGCATGGAACGAGCAGGTCATTTCCGTGGATAAGAATGCCGACGGGCTGCTGCTTACTTTGCAAAACAGCCTGGATGGTGCGAAGCATACTGAGCTGGTCTCGGCGCTGTTCGTCGCGGTTGGCACCGACCCAAAAAGCGATCTCATCAAGGATCAAGTGGCGCTCACGAAGGACGGCTATGTCCAGGCAAATGAGGATACCATCACCAGCGTGCCCGGCGTGTTCGTGGCGGGCGACCTGCGCGCAAAGCCGCTCAAGCAGGTGGTGACGGCGGTCGCGGACGGCGCGGTGGCCGCCACAATGACCGCGAGATATATCATCGGAGGATAAGAACCCATGTATACCAAAGCAGATTTCGAGGCACTCAAGCTGCATCTTCAATCGCTCAGTTCGGGCGAGGAATACATCGCCTTTCACAAGCGAACCACACCCGGTGTGGAGCATTCCTACGGCGTGCGCGTACCCCAATTGCGAAAAGAGGCCAAGCAGCTGCTCAAGCAGGATTGGCGCGGCTTCATCGCCCAAAATGATCACAGCGCAAGCGAGCTATCGATGCTCGAGGCCATGCTGATCGGCGGTGCACCGTGCGATCTGAATGAGCGGCTTTCGCTCATCACCGCGTTTGTGCCCCGCATCGACAACTGGTGCTTCTGCGATACGATTTGCGCAGATGTGAAGCCGAAGCCCGCCGAGCTGGACGCATATTGGGACTTCCTAACGCCCTATCTGACGTCCGAACAAGAATATGAACTGCGGTTCGGCGTGGTGATGCTGCTGGATCATTTCCTGCTGGATGACTACATCGATCGGGTGCTGGAGATCTTGGTGCGCGTGCAACATGATGGATACTATGTGAAGATGGGTGTTGCCTGGGCGCTGGCCACCGCGATGGTTCGGTATTCGGACAAGGTCATTCCGCTGATTCAGAATGGCTGCATCCAGGACAAGTTCACCCACAACAAAACGATCCAGAAGTGCATCGAGTCCTTCCGTGTCACAGACGAGGACAAGCAACTGCTGCGCACACTTCGAAGGAAATGAGACCATCAATACGCCCTCGTCGACTTGCTTCGCAATTCTTCTCGGATGGGGAACGAAAATGGAGGGTTCTCACCCTCCATACAAACTGTTGATAAACTCGACTATGAGGCAATTCAGGGGGCACTCCCCAGAATTGCCTCTATTTTTTATGAAATGCTTTGTCAATTGGTGCGGATCGGGTTGCTCCAAGCGCGCCGTCCATACATATCCGTGAGCACCACGCGCACATATGGCTCGCCAGCCGGGTGCAGTTTGTGCTCTGCCTGCATCATCCCATGCCCGCTATGGCAGCGACCGCTCGACCAGGGCTGCGCCGAGCAGAACGTGATGCGCTCCACCGGACTACACCGAACGCGAATGGTATCGCCGATACGCTCGATCTGCTCAAACGACGGCCCTTGGCTGGCATAGAACGCGCCGCGATCCAGCGCCTCCAATATGTCCTCTTGCGAAAGCGTCCTTGCCTGCACCATGATATAGGATCGGCAGGCCTCGCCATTGTAGCGATGCGAATCGTCGCTGGCGACCAGGTTCAGGGAGGTTCCTTGCGCGCTCAGCACATCCAGAATATGCGAGCTGTCCGCGCGCTCGGCGTTCCACGGTTCGCCCGAAAAGGTGTTATACACCTCCGCTGCTGTCAAGCCCTGCAACGATTGCATCAACTCCACCGTGTTCAATGACCAGGCCGGGTGCGCCAGAATCGCCCTGCCGCCCGCATCGCGGATGACATCGATCAGCTGCTGCGCGCAGAGGTCATTTCGCCCCTTGAGCTGCATTGCATTGATCTGCTCCGCGTCCACCCCGAGCCCCACGATGTGCACGCACTGGTCGGGCAACGTCACATCCAGCTCCGTGCCGCTGAGCACCAGCATGCCCTCACACTCACTGGGCAGGCTTGCCATCCGATGGTCGGTCAGAAAGACAAAATGATAGCCGCTTTGCCGATACAGCAACGCGGCCTCCTGCGGGCTCAATCGCCCATCGCTGAGGGTGGTATGCATGTGGGTATTGCCCTTGTAGAACAACGCCCCTTCATCAAACAGCTTCATTCGCGTGTCCTCTCATGAAGTCCTATCCTTTAGCTTCTCACGCTTGTCCGCTTGGATTGGCGCAGCCTTGCGGCGACTTTGCGTGTGCCATCGTTCTCTGCCTCGCAATCCTGAATGGAGCGTGCATCCGTGTGCGCGATGCTCTTCCATTTGGGGGGACGCGTCACGAAACACAGCAGGTTGGCCGGCGCCCAGCTAAGCAGATACAGCCACATCAGCAGGTAGGTAGACAGGGTCAACTTCTGCGTCTTTTTCTCAATCAGCGCCACGATGCCCGTGAACAGCGCACCGCCCAGTACGCTGAGCAGCGCCGTCAGTCCCATCGAACCAAGTGCAAAATAGGCGCCTGAAATCAGGTTCACCTGCAATCTCACAATGTAGGTGATCATTGTCAGGACCACCGGAATGCAGCCAATCAGCTGCACATACGCGCCCATGAACAGGATACCCACATCCAGGCAATCGCGGTTCTTTTCCTTGATGGCCTTCTTCATCAGCGGGCCCAGATACTTGCGGGAACACTGCATGGTGCCCGCGCCCCAGCGACGCCGCTGCACGAACGAGTCCTTGAAGCTGGTGGGTTGCTCATCATAGATGATCGCGTCATTCATCCAGCCGATCTTGTAGCCGGCCAGCACGCATTGCGCGGTATATTCCTGATCCTCGGTCAATGTGTCCACGTCATAGCCCAGCTTTTTGATCAGCTGCGCGCTGAACACGATGCCCGTGCCGTTTAGCGAGGCCGTCACGCCGCGGTTGGCGCGCGAGCCGTTATACAGCCTGGACATGAACCAAAAGAACGTGGCCGTACAGCCGGAGATCCAGTTTTCCTTGGGGTTTTTGCTGTCACGATAGGCCTGCGCAATGTCGTAGCCGTTGCACAGCGCGTTGTTGGCCGCCTGCATGAAATTGACATCCACCAGGTTGTCCGCATCAAACACGCAGAACGCGTCATAGTCGTTGGCATCATCGGCCATCAGCCGATTGAATGCATGGTTTAGCACCTCGCCCTTGGAGGTGGTGGGCTGATCGCATTCCATGATGATTGCGCCCGCCTGCTCGGCGCGCGCACGCGTGTCATCGGTGCAGTTGTTGACCAGCACGTATACATCATACAGCGCTTTGGGATAGTCCTGCTTCATCAGGCTGTCCACCAGATAGGCGATGACCATCTCCTCATTGCGCGCGGGGATCAGCGCGGCAATGCGCTTCTGCGGCCTGGCATGCGGGTTGCCCGCGCGGGTTTTTTCAAAGCCGGGCAGCGCACGCATCAGGAAATATGCACCATACAAGAGCATGATTGCAGAAAACGCGATCATAAATACGTATAACAAGGATTCACACCTCAATGGTTGTTATTTGGTGCGGCGCTATGCCGCGTCAGGGCTGGGCTGAGCTTGGATTTCAAGCTGCTTTTTCTTGTGCCGCTCGGCCATCTCCAGCTGCTTTTCACGCAGCACCACCAGGCGCGGGCGGTTGTAGCGTTGGATCAGGATGAACGGCAAATTGAGTATACTGTATGCGATCCCGCCAAGCACCCCGGCGATGCCGTCCACCAGCACCAGATAGATCGGGCTGAGCAAGATCAGCATCCAGTGCACCAGCTCTGCCACGCAGGTTTCACGGATCAGCATGTCCATGTATTCCGCGTTGCGGAACTCGCGGATGCGCTTTCGCATCACGACATTCATGCGTCGGCTGACATCCGGCACCACGTCTTTCCAGCGTTGGATCTTGAGCTTGGTATAGATCATGCCTTCGTGTTCCCATTTGTAGGACTTATAGGGATACTCATAATAATCGAAATTTTCGCGCGGCAACAGCTGGCCGAGGAAAAACGCGATCGGCCCAATCACACATCCGACGAAGATACACTTAAAGATTGCCCCAATAAACACAGGTAGCCCGAGCAACAGACGCATCAACATAAGTTCGCTAGGCCTCCCATTCATTCACGGCGATGGATATCCCTGTGCATCCAAGCTTATTGTATCATACTCTATGCGATCATGCAAATTAGAGATCCATGAGAATCGCATGATAAAGCCATCGAATGCACCGTTATGCGCCCTCGGGCGACTTGGCGTACATGCTGTAAAGCGATGAATAGATGCCGTGTTTGGCGATCAGCTCTGCATGCGTGCCGCTCTCCTCGATGCCGTTTTCGGTCAGCACCAAAATCAGATCGGCATTGCGGATGGTGGTCAGGCGGTGCGCGATGGTGAATGTGGTGCGCCCCTTCATCAGCTTTTCGAGCGAGCGCTGCACCTGCTGCTCCGATTCATTGTCCAGCGCGCTTGTGGCCTCGTCCAGGATCAAAATGGGCGGGTTTTTCAGGAACACGCGCGCAATCGAGATGCGCTGCTTTTGTCCGCCGCTCAGGCGCACGCCCCGCTCGCCCAGATGGGTGTCATATCCGTCCGGCAGTGCCGTAATGAACTCATGCGCATCTGCCAGCTTGGCCGCTTCGATCACCTGTTCGCGGTTCGCCCCCGGCATGCCGTATTCGATGTTTTGCATCACCGTGCCGGTGAACATATACACGTCCTGATGCACCATGCCGATCGCGTTTCTGAGGGAATCCAGCGTAACATCGTCGATGTTCTGCCCGTCGATCAGGATCCTGCCACTCGTCGGCTCATAGAACCGCGGGAGCAGGTTGCACATGGTGGTCTTGCCGCCACCCGACGGCCCGACCAGCGCGACCGACTCGCCTGCCTGCACCTTCAGGTTGATATTGTGGAGCACCTCGCCCTCATCATCAACATATGCAAAGCTCACATGATCAAATTCAATGTCGCCCTTCACATGCTTCAGTTCCTTGGCATCTGGCTTGTCGGTGATGGTGATTGGCTCGTCCATGACCTCCGTGAACCGCTCCATGCCGGTGATCCCGCGCTGGAACTGCTCGGTGAACTCCACGATTCGGCGAACGGATGTGAGCAGCGTCGTCACATATAATAAGTACGCCACCAGATCGGCCGGGCTAATCTGGCGATAGATCATGAAGATTGCGCCCACCGTGACGACCAGGATATACATCACACCATCAAACAGCCTGGTCGTGGAATGAAGCCCCGCCATGTTGAAGAACATCTGACGCTTGATCTGAAGGAAGAGGCTGTTCCCCTTTTCGAACTTTTCTTCCTCGACCTCTTCGTTGGCATAAGATTTCACGACGCGGATGCCCTGCAAACTGTCCTCCACCTGGGAATTCAGCTCGCCCAATTGGTGCCTCGACTCCTTGAACGAGCCGCGAATGCGCAAGTTGAACCTGGACGCGGTCACCAACATGATCGGCAGCACCGCAAAGATGATCAGCGTGAGCCATACATTCATCGTGCTCAGGATGCAGAACGAGGCAATGATCTTGATCGCCGCGATGAAAAACTCCTCTGGGCAGTGGTGCGCGAATTCGGTGATGTCGTTCAGGTCGGTGGTGATGCGGCTCATCAGCTGACCGGTCTTGGCGTTGTCGTGGAAGGTGTTGCTCAGCTTCTGCATGTGAGAAAACAGGTCGCGCCTGAGATCCGTCTCAATGTATGCGCCCATGATGTGGCCAACGGATGTCATATAGTAGTTGGCAACTGTGTCAATCACGCGCAGCACAAGATAGATAGCGCCCATGCCGAGCACCATCTGAACCGTCAATTCGTCCAGGTGGTTCATGCCCATATCGGTGATCTGGCGCACGATCAGCGGCAGCACCAGATCGCATAGCGTGGTCATCAGCGCGCAGAACAAATCGAGCGCAAAGATCCCCATATAGGGCTTGAAATAGGGTACCATTCGTTTCACGAGGGATACTGTGCGGTCAAAGCCGCGCTTGGGCTGTGCTTGTGTCATCTTTCCTCCACTGTCATCATCGCATGTAATTACACGTAATATCGCAACGATCAATTATATCACAGCGAGATGTTACGGTTCAAGCGCGCTTTGATTTCGTGTTCATTTTTTGTTTTATTCGCGTTCATAAATGACCGAATTTTGCGCAACAGTTTTGACAAAAGTTGCCTTTATGATGGTTTTAGCAAATGGTAGGAGGGCAAATGATATGATCAACAAACGCAAGAAGGGCAGTTGGGTAAAGTGGCTGGTGCTTGGGGTTGTGCTGGTGGCGCTGGTAGCGCTGGCGATTCCCACGATTTCCGGAATGATCAGCGGAGGCACCACGATCGGCGCCATGGCCAATCAGCCGAGCGGTGATGCAGGCGCTTCCATGAGCGAGGGCAGCGGCAGTTCCAGTCGCAACACGACATCGGTCACGCGCGGCAGCATGAAGGTGACCGTCAGCGGTTCGGGCAAGGTCTCCCCCACCGACACGCGCAGCGTCTACAGCCAGACATCCGGCACCGTGGATGAGCTGGATGTCAAGGTGGGCGACAGCGTCAAAGAGGGCGAGATCATCATGAAGCTGGCGAGCGACGACCTGTCCACCAGCATCGCGTCCCTCGAGCGCACGCTGTTTGATGCACAGATCGAACTGGCCGCCGTGCGCGATAGCGGCTCCAGCTACAACATCTATTCGCCGTCCGCAGGCCGCATCAAGATGATGAAGGTCGAAGAGGATGATGACGTTGCCACCACGATGAAGCAATATGGGTATCTATGCGTGATTTCGCGCGATGGCAAGATGAAGGTGGAATTTGAGCCGACAGCCGGCACCACATTGAACGTGGGCGACAAGGTCAATGTCTGGATCAACAGCGTCTCGGTGGAAGGCCGCGTGGAGCAGCTGACCGGGCTGAACGGCAATGTGTCCGTGACGATCGACGACGACAGCTATGATGTGGATCAGGCGGTCACCGTGTCCACGTTGCTGGGCGAAATGCTGGGCGAAGGCGTGTTGGCCGTGAATATGCCCATCCCGGTCACCGGCGTGGGCGGCACGGTGGACAACATCTATTATGAGGACAATGACACGGTCGGTTCGGGCTATCGCCTGTTCTACCTGACCGGACGCACACCTTCCTCCGATCTGCAGGTGGCGCTGCTAGCCTATGAGGAGGCCAGAATCGCGCTCGAAAACGCCAAATCGAAGCAGGAAGGCCTGCTGGTTCGCTCCCCGATGGATGGCGTGATCACCTCGGTGGATGTCACGCTGGGCTCGAAGCTGGAGGAGGGCACGCTGGCATTCGCCATGCAGAGCAGCAGCAGCTTCAAGGCCGTCGCATCGGTCGATGAGCTGGATATCGTGAATGTAGAGCCCGGCCAGAGCGTGAATGTGGAGCTGGATGCCTACCCGAACCAGGTGTTCACGGGCACGGTTCAGAGCATCTCGGGCGTGGGCACGGTCGAGGGCGGCGTGGCCACCTATGAGGTGAGCGTTTCGCTCGATTCGGACAAGAGCTTCATGGATGGCATGACCGCCAGCATCGAAGTGGTCACCGTAAACAAAGAGGGCGTTTTGACATTGCCGGTTGAGGCGATCTCCACATCCAACGGCCAGAATTATGTGACGCTCGCCAGTGGCACGCAGAGCATGGTGCAGACCGGCGTGAGCGACGGCACCAACATTGAAATCGTGTCCGGCGTGAACGAGGGCGATCAGGTGCAGCTGACCCGCACGGGCAATTCGGGCAGCACGGGCAACTATTCGGGCGCCAGCTCAGGCGGCAATTCCGGTGGCAGCAATCGCGGCGGCGGCAACATGGGCGGCGGCATGATGATGCCCGGCGGATTCTAATGAAGCGCGTAAGGAGGCAACGAAATTGATTGAATTAAAACAGATCTCCAAGCGCTATCAGATGGGTGGCGACATCATCCATGCGCTGGATCATGTGGATCTGACCGTGCAGGATCGCGAATTTGTGGCGATCATCGGGCCCAGCGGCAGCGGCAAATCCACGTTGATGAACATTGTAGGCTGCCTGGATTATGCCGATGAGGGCGAATACTTCCTGGACGGCGAGGACGTGAGCGAGCTCAGCTCCCGAGAGCTGGCGCGCATCCGCAATAAGAAGATCGGCTTTGTGTTTCAGCAGTTCAATTTGCTGGGCAAGCTGACCGCCTATGAAAATGTGGAACTGCCATTGATCTATCAGGGCATCTCCATGAGCGAACGGCGCGAGCTGACCGAGCAGGCGCTCGAACGTGTGGGGCTCAAGGATCGCATGAAGCACAAGCCCAAGGAGCTTTCGGGCGGGCAGCAGCAGCGCGTGGCCATCGCAAGGGCGCTCTCCACGCGCCCCACGCTGATCCTGGCCGATGAACCCACGGGCAATCTGGACAGCAAATCGGGCTATGACATCATGCAGATGTTGCACGAATTGCATCAGCAGGGCAACAGCATCATGCTGATCACGCATGATGAGAAGGTCAGCATGGAGGCGCAGCGCCGCCTGGCGATCTATGACGGCAAGGTCTTCCCCGTGGAAGCCGATCTGCCCGAGGAGGTGCTGAACGCATGAAAATCATTCAGGCATTTAAGATGGCGTTCAAGGCCATCGCGAGCAACAAGATGCGCTCGTTCCTGACGATGCTGGGCATCATCATCGGCGTACTGAGCTTCACGGTCATGGTGGGCATCGTGCAAGGCTCCACGCAGACCCTGACCGATTCCATGTCGAACCTGGACCCGAACATGATCACCACGCGGATGATGGGACGACGCACCGCCACCTTGACCATGGAAGAGATCGAGGATCTGCGCGGCAAGGGCTCTGTGAACCTGACAGCGCCGCTGATCAGCACCACATTGACCGCCAAGGCGGGCGTCAACACCCACTCGACCACCGTGGAGGGCACGACAGATGGCTATGACCAGATACGCGGCCTAGAGATCGCCGAGGGGCGGTTCCTGACCGAATCGGATGTGCAGAACCGCACCTCCGTGGCCATCGTGGGCGTGACGGTCGCGGATGAGCTGTTCGGGCAGCGGGACGTCATCGGCGAAACCATCAACATCGACGGTCGCAAATATCAGATCGTAGGCATCTTCGCAGAGAAGGGTTCCTCGATGGGCGTGTCGCAGGACGATCACATCGTGATTCCGTTCACGCTGGCGCAGCGCACCTTCAGAAACACCAACATCAGCCAATTCTATGCCAACGCCACCACCGAAAACGATGTGGCAGCGGCGGTTGAAACCATCGAGGCATTCATGCTCGAAAAGACCGGCAACGAGGATCATTTCAACGTGCAGAGCCAGGAAGCAACGCTTGAAACCATGAATACCATGGTCAGCACGATGACGCTTCTGACCGGGTTCATCGCATCGATCAGCCTGCTTGTTGGCGGCATCGGCATCATGAATATCATGCTGGTTTCGGTGTCCGAGCGCACGCGCGAGATCGGCATCAGAAAGGCCATCGGCGCGCAGCGGCTTGATATCATGTTGCAGTTCATCATCGAGGCGGTGGTGCTATCGCTCATGGGTGGCCTGATCGGGCTTGGGCTGAGCGCCGTGGTGCGCTACGTCGTGATCCCCAATATCCCAGCCAGCCTGATGGGTGAAAACGGTTCGCTGACGATGGTCATCTCCGGGTCGGTGCTCACGATGTCGCTGATGTTCTCAGTGGTCATCGGCGTGATCTTCGGCACGTATCCTGCGCTCAAAGCCAGCAAACTGCTGCCGATCGAGGCGCTCAGATACGAGTAATCACGGTAACAAGGGAGTTATCCGTCCCTTTGACATATGGCGCTTGTGCGCCAGCACCCCCCTCCACATAGCAAAGAAGCCGCAGATCATGTCTGCGACTTCTTTGCTTATATGCAGTTCAGTTGGTGCCTCGGTTGCGCAGCAGATCGCGTCTGCGACTTCTTTGATTATATATCGTTCAGTTGGTGCCTCTGTTGCGCAGCAGATCGTGTCTGCGACTTCTTTGTTTATGTGTCGTTCAGTTGGTGCCTCGGTTGCGCAGCACATCCCAGGGGGTGATCATGCCGATCAGCGGTTCGGTCTGCTCCCCCGTCTTGGTGACGAACAGCGCGGCCAGGCGCTTGCCGCCCTTCTTGATGCGTTCGAATTCGAACTTCACATCCGCATAGGTGGCGCCTTCATCGATGAACGCATAGATCTCCTGCGTGTGCTTCTCGATCGGCAGCCAGGGCAGAAAATCGCGCACGCGCGTCGCGGGCGTGATGCCCTTCTCCCCCATATCCCGCGTCATGAAGCTGAACACCGTGCCCATGGAGAACACGCCCACCAGCTCCCCCTTTTGCAGCACGGGCACATGGGAAAAGCCGCGCTTCTCCATGGCACGCATCACCTCCAGCACGCGTTGACCCATGTCCGCCCACAGCAGTTGATCGTGGCGCGTCGCGAAATCCAGCGCAAGCGGTGGACGCTTAATATACTCGATGATCTGTTTGAGCGAATCGAGCAGCGCCTCGGCGGGTTCCACCACCGGCTCGCCCTGCATATCGGGATTGTGGCTCAAGATATTCCGTATCTCACGGCACAAATCCAGCTGCTCGCGCACGGGCAGCGATTCCGTATCGTTCAGGTATTGCATGACCACACTGGGATTGGTCTTATGAACACCCAGATACTTGTTCTCCAGCTCATCCTCCAGCGTGCGATATAGGTTCAGAAATTCCTCACTGCGCAAGATTGTTATCTCCTCATGCTTCGATTTGGCACATGCCAGAAGCAGCATTTTATCTATAGGCAACACCGCTCAATTCGCGGATGTGCAGGCGAAGTGAATTTTCGT
>JAJDGF010000029.1 GCA_030265545.1 Eubacteriales bacterium OttesenSCG-928-N13 | reverse complement strand
CCTTCCAAGATAAAGTCGGCCAGTGCCTTTTTGTTCTTGTTGCGGTTGGGCACATAGACCGCCATGCCCGAGATGCGCTGGCTGGAATAGCTGCCATCGATCGGAATTCTCAGCTGTTTGACATCGCTGTCCTTGAGCTGGAATGCGGCAGGCGCCAGACGCAGCATGTCGGCGATGGACATATCGGTCTCCACCTTGTCCAGGTTGCTCAGCGCCAGCTGCGCCAGTTCAATCAAAGACTTGTCCTTGATGATATCCAGCAGCTTCAAGATCACCTCGCGCTGCCTGGCCGTGCGGCCTGCATCGCCCTGCGGATCGCCGTAGCGATAGCGCGCATAGGCCAGCGTCTGACGGCCGGTCAGCACCTGCTCACCCGGCTCCGCAACCAACCCGGAGTTGATCTTCAACCCGTTTGATTTGTTGTCCATCTTGATGACTGCATTGACGCGCGGCAGATATTTCTTTTCCACGTTGATCGTCATGCCGCCCAGCTGATCCACGATATCGGCCACCGAGTCAAACCGAACGGTAACATAATAATCGATGTCGATGCCGAAGTTTTTTGTGAGCGTCTTTTTCAGCAGATCCGCGCCGCCGAACACATAGGCTGCGTTCAGTCGATTGCCCTTGCGGCCGGGGATTTCTACATATAGGTCACGCATGAACGAGGTCAATTTGATGCAGTTGTTGTTGGAATCCAGCGTGGCAATGATCATCGTATCGCTGCGGCCGGTCTTCTCATTGCGGCGCGCATCGATGCCGACCAGCAGAATGTTGGTCATGCCGTTCACCGCATCCAATGCGTTGTCGGGCAGATCGATTTCTCCGATCAGCTCATCCAGAAATTGCAGCTCCTCGCTCGGCTCCTCAATGACGTCGTCCGCCTCCTCCTGCGCCGCTGCCTCTTCTTCCATGCGCAGGTAGTCGTCCTCCGTCAGCTCATCCTCGGCCTGTGGCTCATCGATATCCATGAGCGCCGCGGCCAGCGCCGGCTGTGCCGGAGCCACCTCGCCCAGGCCTATCCCCACGCTCATCAGCGATGCTGAGAGCGCAATGACCAGCGCCAGCGCGAGCATCTTCACAAATCTGTTTTTCTTGTTCATGTGTGTATTCACCTCATACCATCGTCGTTCTGTGCAGTGCATATAAGACGCGAAATGGAATCGTGCGGTTCAATCGTATATTATGGAAGTGATATCAGAATCAATCCTCATCGGCATAGATCGTTTGAAACTCCACGCCCGGCAAGCGCACCTGCAGCTCAAGGGCGATGTTTCTGCCGCTCTTTTTTCTCGCTGCACCCATCAGGATGATGTTGATCTCGTTTTTGATCGCGAAGCGTGCGATTGCCTCAATCACGTCATCTGAACGAATCATCGTCATATCCGCGCCATGCTCGGAGGAAATTTTGTACAGATATTCCATGGCATCGCCCTCCAGGGGATACCCCAAAAGGCTGGTGCCCGCCGCCGCCACATGCAGCACACTCAGTTCAGCATTCATGGCATCCGCCATCTTCGCGCCCTCTACAATCAGGCGCTCGCAGGACTTCTGGCCTGTGACACAGGCCAGTATGCGAAGCGTATTCAACGTCGATATCCTCCAGCAAAATCCACCGGTGAAACGCGCAGATCAAGTGGACGGCGCCGTCTCCAAATTGGTGATATAGTTTCCAAATGAGGTGATAGAAAGATTCTCCCCCTCGGGGATCGAGGGCTTGGGCTTGTCCGCGTCGAAATAGAACAGTCGCTCGTCCTCCGGCTCAGAACCGACGCTGACGATGAAATCATAGTACATCACGCCGTTGTTCAACCGGGGCTGCTCGGACATGGACACAAAGCGCGCTTCGGTCTCATGAGAAAGGCCGGTGTTGATATCGCTCAGATAGCGCGCATATCTGGCATAGGGCATCGCCTTAAACTCCCAAAGGAAATAGAACAGACAACCGAACACGGACGGACCGATCATCATCAAAGGCTTGTTTCGAATCAGCGCGCCGATCACGATGCACAGGATCGCCAGCGCCATCATAACGGCCGCCAGCACGATACGCTTGTTGCGCTCGGTCAACGCCCTGTTTATATCTTGCGTGGTATACAACGAATTTGCCTCATTCCCGGGCATGCAGCTGCCCACAAATATTATCTTACCAGGTTTACTATACCTGATAAATCACATTTGTGTAAATAGATTCAATCGATTGTTCACAAGAAGTTCAGCTTTGTGTTTCATTATATGCAGGAAGCAACACCTGATTTAAGTTCTTATCGCAATCGTTTTATGGATTCTCCGTGAATCAGCTCGGTTGGCAGCTCCATGATGCGATGCACCGGCTCCGGGTTTTCCAGCCGCTCGATCATCAGGCGGGAGGCCTGCTGCGTGATCATCTCCATCGGCTGCTTGATCATGGTCAGCTTGGGCTTGATGATGCGCGCCAGCATCAGATTGTCGAATCCAACCACCGAGATATCCTCCCCGATGCGCGCACCCAACTCGTTGACCGCGATGATCATGCCCATCATCAATTCATAGTTGGTGCAAAACAGCGCCGTGGGTGAATTGGGCATATTGAGCAGCGCCAGCGTGGAATGATAGCCGCCATCCACATCAAAATGTAGCTCGTGTCGAAGCTCCTGCGGGTATTCAATCCCGTGCAGCGCCAACTCGGACAGGAACCCGTTGGTGCGCTCTCGCATGGTGTAAATCGAGCTGAGCCCGGTGACCAGCCCGATGCGGCTGTGCCCATATTCCAACAGCTCGCGCGCGGCCATCGCACCTGCGCCCGCGTTGTCCACGATCACCGCGTCCGCCTTGAAATCCCGCGTCAATTGATCGATCAGCACCACCGGCACGCCCCGATCCTGCGCCTGTTTGAGCTGCATGCCCGTCTGATCGAGCGGGATGGTGACGATGCCATCCACCATTCGATCCAGCAGAAAGCTGAGCGCCTCCCGCTCCACATCGGGGTCCAGATGGCTGTCGCACACGATGGTATCATAGCCGGCCTGCCTGAGATTGTGGCAGACCTCTGACGTGACGAAGGTATGGAATGTGCTGGTCAGCTCCGGGATCAGCACGCCCACCTTGCGCGAGCGCCTGCTCTTGAGCCCCTGCGCGAACGGATTCACGCGATAGTTGAGCTTTTGGATCGCCTGCTCAATCGCCCTTCGATTCTCCTCGCGCAGCGTGCCGCCATTGAAATATTTGGAGATCGTGGAGAGCGAAAGCCCGGTCGATGCCTGGATATCCTTATATGTCTTGGCCATCTCTCCACCTCCGAATTCTTTGCGCAAAATGTTTCGTTATCCAGTGTTATTATCTTAGCACCCAGGTCGCACAATGTCAACACACATTGAAACCGTTTTATGCGAAACGTTTCGCTTTTTTTGTAAAAAACGATTGACATGACGGATATATTGCGATATGATTAAGGCACATAAAACGCACACGCGTGAAGGGACGGATAAGAAGATGTGTGATCAATGCAACGGCAAGATGCTGGGCGCGATGCTGCCCGGTGATTCCACGGTGAAGCTGGCAGAGTTTGACATCCCGAAGCCCGGACATGGCCAGGTGCTCGTGAAAACGATGGCCTCCACGATCTGCGGCAGTGACATCCGCGCGATCTATCGCGAACACACCGGCAAGGGCGCCGAGGGCTACATCGATGGCATGGTGGCCGGGCATGAGCCGTGCGGCCAGATCGTTGAGGAGGGCCCCGGCCTGAAGCGGTTCAAGAAGGGCGATCGCGTGATCGTGTACCATATCTCCGGCTGCGGCGTGTGCCACGATTGCCGGATGGGCTATCAGATCAGCTGCTCGTCCGAGCACCGCGCGGCCTATGGCTGGCAGCGGGACGGTGGCATGGCGCAGTACATGCTGTGCGATGAACGCGATTTGGTCGCGCTGCCCGATGAGCTGAGCTATTGCGATGGCGCGCAGGTGGCCTGCGGCTTTGGCACGGTCTATGAGGCGATCGAAAAGATCGGCGTTTCGGGCAATGATGCGGTGCTGGTGGTCGGACTGGGTCCGGTTGGGCTGGCCACGCTGATGCTCGCCAAGGCGATGGGCGCCAACAAGCTGATCGGCGTGGAGGTGCTGGATGAGCGCATCGAGCTGGCCAAGAAGCTGGGTTTGGTGGATCACGTGTTCAAGCCGGGCGAAGGCACCCTCGAAGAAATCCTGAAGATCACGGGCGGCAACGGCGTCGAAAAGGCGATCGATTGCAGCGCGAACGAAGCGGGCCGCACACTGTCCATCCGCGCCACGCGCCCCTGGGGCAAGATCGCGTTCGTGGGCGAGGGCGGCACCACCAGCTTCAATCCCTCCCCCGACATCATCCATGGCCAAAAGACCATCTATGGCAGCTGGGTGACCAGCCTGTGGCGCATGGAGGATCTGGTGGAGCGCATCGTGCGCTGGGGCATCCATCCGGAGGATCTGATCACGCATCGGTTCAAGCTGGAGGACGCGGACAAAGCCTATTCTCTGATGGCGGGCGGACATTGCGGCAAGGTGGCCGTGGTGTTTGACGGCACGGAGAACGCATGATGAACACATTTGAATTGCCGGGTGGGGACAGAATCCCCACCATCGGCTTTGGCACATTCGGCTCGGATCATTGCGCGCCCGAGCAGATGGCGCAGGCGGTGGAAACGGCGCTCACCGCGGGCTATCGGCTGATCGACTGCGCGCAGGTGTACGGCAACGAGCACACCATCGGCGAGGTGCTGGAGCGCGCGATTGGGTCGGAGCAGATATCGCGGGAGGAGCTGTTTGTGGCCAGCAAGGTCTGGAACGACCAGCATGCCCCCGGCAAGCCCACGCTGGCGCTGAAGGGCTCGCTGAGCGATCTTCGGCTGGACTATCTGGATGCCTATTATGTGCACTGGCCCTTCCCCAACTACCACGCGCCCGGGTGCGACGGCGACAGCCGCAACCCGGACAGCAAGCCCTTCTCCGCGGAGGAGTTCATGGGCGTGTGGCGGGAGCTGGAACAGCTATATGACGAGGGACTTGTGCGCCATCTGGGCATGAGCAACATGACCATCAGCAAACTCGAAACCGTGCTGCCCCAATGCCGCGTGCAGCCCGCGCTGATTGAGATGGAGCTGCACCCCAGCTTCCAGCAGCCAGAGCTATTCCAGTACTGTCTGGATCATGGGATTCGGCCGGTGGGCTTCTGCCCGCTGGGCTCGCCCAATCGTCCGGAACGGGACAAAACAGAGGAGGACGTGGTGGATTTCGATCTGCCCGAGGTGCGAGCGATCGCCGAAGCGCACGGCGTGCATCCGGCGTCCATCTGCCTGAAATGGGCGGCGCAGAAGGGTGCGATTCCGATCCCCTTCTCCACCACCGAGCGAAACATCACCTCCAACCTGCTGGCCGTGAATGAGGATCCGCTCACAGAAACCGAGATGGCATCCCTCGCTGCCGCCGACCGCGATTGCCGCCTCATCAAGGGGCAGGTGTTCCTGTGGCCGGATGCGCACAGTTGGCAAGACCTTTGGATATAATGCGTCATTACATCGCATTTTCGTCAATATTCATGAATCATTTGTCGAATAGTGATGCAACTGTTGCACATTCCTAGTGCATTATGTTATACTATCAAAAGCAATCAGAGCAAGGTATCAGAAAGAAGGTGTGCGAGTGCAGGAGGCAACCAAGGCCGTACCATCCGGCGAGTTGTTGCTGAAGATGGAGGGCATCGAGAAGGTATTCCCGGGCGTGCACGCGCTGAGCAACTGTCAATTTGATCTCAAACGTGGCGAAGTGCACGCGCTGGTGGGTGAGAACGGCGCGGGCAAATCCACCTTGATGAAGGTGCTCACCGGCATCCACAAAAAGGACGGCGGCAACATCTGCTACGATGGAAAAGAGATCAACCCCACCTCTCCCCAGGATGCGCAGGATCTGGGCATTGGCATGATCCATCAGGAGCTGAACCTGATGCCCCATCTGAGCGTAGAGGACAACATCTACATCGGACGTGAGCCCATGAAGGGCCCGTTCATCGATAAGACGAAACTGAGAAAAGATGCAACGGCGCTGCTGCAATCCATGGGCTTGAGCATCAACCCGGCGACGATCGTGAACAAGCTTTCGGTCGCCAAGCAGCAGATGGTCGAAATCGCCAAGGCGCTGTCGCTGGACAGCACGCTGCTGGTGATGGACGAGCCATCCGCCGCCTTGACCGAGACCGAGATCCAAGAGCTGTTCAAGTTCATTCGCGATCTGCGCAGCCGCGGCCATGCGATCATCTACATCTCCCATCGGCTGGACGAGCTGCCCCAGATCACCGACCGCGTCACCGTGATGCGGGACGGTCAGTTCGTGGGCACCGTCATGACCGCGGACGTGACCAAAGAGCAGATCATCTCCATGATGGTCGGGCGCACCATCTATGAGGAGCCCAAGACGAAGAGCCAGGTGCCGGATGACGCCCCGGTGGTGCTGGAGGTCAAGGACCTGCTGGCGCACAACGTAAAAAACGTCAGTTTCAAGCTGCATCAGGGTGAGATCCTGGGCTTTGCGGGGCTGATGGGCGCAGGGCGCACCGAGACCATGCGTGCGCTGTTCGGCGCAGACCCGCGCGAGGGCGGCGAGATCCTGCTGGGCGGAAAACCCGTGCAGATCAAGTCCCCCGCCGACGCAGTCAATATGGGGGTCGGTTATCTGAGCGAGGATCGCAAGGCGTTCGGGCTGGCAATCGGGTTGAGCGTGCGTGACAACTGTGTCATGGCCGACATGGACAAGTTCGCCAGCGGTGGATTTGTGAACAACAAAAAGATCGACGCCGCCACCATGGAATTTGTGGACAAGCTCTCGATCAAAACCCCCGGCATTCAGCAGCTGGTCAAGAACCTCTCGGGCGGCAACCAGCAGAAGGTGGTTATCGCCAAGTGGCTGGTGAAAAACTGCGACATCCTGATCTTTGATGAACCCACGCGCGGCATCGATGTAGGTGCCAAATCAGAGATCTATCAGCTCATCAATGAGCTGGTCAAGATGGGCAAATCCATCATCATGATCAGTTCAGAAATGCCCGAGCTGCTGCGCATGAGCGACCGCCTGGTCGTGATGAGCGAAGGCCGGGTCACGGGCGAACTGGAGATCCAGGACGCCACGCAAGAAAAGATCATGACCCTGGCCACGATGGCAATGAGTTAGGAGTGAGATGACATTATGGTGCAGAAAGTCAATGGAAACCCCGCCGAGAGCAAATTCGATATGCAAAAACTGCTGGCGCCAGCCGTGATGGTGATCATGATCATATTCTTTGTGATCATGGTGCCCAACCTGCGCACAGCGAGCGGTGCGACGGACGCGCTGCTGAACGTGCTGAATGCATCCTATTTCATCGGTTTCATGGCGCTGGGCGTCACCTTCGTCATCATCACGGGCGGCATCGACTTGTCGCTGGGTACCACAATGATGTGCGGCATGCTGATTGGCGGCCTGTCACTCAGCTGGGGATTGAACACCTGGATGGCACTTCTCATCGGTGTGTGCGTCTGCACATTCATCGGGCTATTGAACGGCCTGATGATCGCCTATCTGAAGCTCCCCCCGTTCATCGCCACACTGGGCACGCAGATGATGGGCATGGGCTTTGGCGCGATCGTGACCAAGGTCACCACCATGCGCTTCACCGATCAGGGCTTCAAGCGCGTGTTCTACAAGATGGGCAACGACATGCCCGCCCCATTCACATCGTTCCCGATTGGCATTGTATGGCTGATTCTGGCGTTCATATTGGCCTGGGTGCTGCTGAACAAGACCAAATTTGGCCGCTACACATTCGCGATGGGCTCCAACTATGAAGCGGCGCGCCTGTCCGGCATCAAGACCAAGTATTGGCTGACGCTGGTCTACACGCTGTGTGGCTTCTTCTGCGGATTGGCCGGCATCTTCTATTCGGCGGTGTACACCACCATCATCCCCTCCACCGGCAACGGCCTGGAACTGCTGGCCATCGCGGGCGTCGTCATTGGCGGCACGTCCATGGCGGGCGGCACGGGATCGCTGACGGGCACATTGATCGGCGTGTTCACCATGTCGATCCTAAAGCAGGGCTTGATGCTGATGAACCTACAGGGTCAGTGGCAGACATTCATGACCGGCGCGGTCGTGGTGGGTGCGGTGCTGCTGGATCAATACCGCGTGCGTCAGGCCAACAAGGTCAGGAGACTATAACCCGATTTCTTGCGGCCCATACGCCGCTGGAATAAATATGGATAGGAGGAAACCCAGTATGAAGAAAGTTCTCTCGTTGGTCGTTGCTCTGGTACTCGTTTTCGCGATGATGGCCCCGGCACTCGCCGAGGAAAAGCCGTATATCGCAGTCATCTCCAAGGGCTTCCAGCATCAGTTCTGGCAAACCGTGAACATGGGCTCGCAGGCTGCCGCAGACCAGTATGGCGTGGAAATTACCTTTGATGGCCCGCCTTCCGAGTCCGAAATCTCCACCCAGATTGACATGCTGAACGCGGCGCTCGCCAAGAATCCCATGGCGCTGTGCCTGGCCGCGTTGGACACCGAATCGGTGACCGAGCAGCTGCTGACCGCCCAGGAGAAGGGCATCCCGGTCGTCGGCTTTGACTCTGGCGTGCCGAATGCGCCGGAAGGCACCATCATCTCCACCGCATCCACCGACAACGAAGCCGCCGGCGCGCTGGCAGCTGAGAAAATGTTCGAAATCCCGGAAATCAAGGCTGCCATCGAGGCCGCCACGCCCGAAGCCCCCGTGCTGCTGGGCGCCATGAGCCAGGATGCCACCTCGGCCTCCGTCGTGGGCCGCACCGTCGGCTATCTGGACAGGATGTATGAGCTGGTCAATGGCGTGAAGCCGGGCGAAGTCGCCATCACAGGCCATGACAAGTACAACCTGCCGTCCGAATCGGGCAATGTGGCCGTTGAGCTGAACATTCTGGTTCCGGCAACCACCAACATCACCGATTGCCAGACCACCGCGCAGGGCCTGCTGCAGATGAACCCCGTGTCCATCTTCTGCTCCAACGAAGCCACCGTCGCGGGCATCTTGGCCGCCACCACCGATGGCCAGGATCTGGATCGCACCAACGGCAAATTCAAGGACATCATCGTTGTGGGCTTTGACGCAGGCGTGAACCAGAAGACCGCCGTGCGCGAAGGCTGGTTCTATGGCTCGGTCACCCAGGATCCCTACATGATCGGCTTCTACGCAGTTGAGCTGGCCTACAAGGCCATGAACGACGAGCCGGTCGACGTGCTCGTGGATACCGGCTGCCAGTTCTACACCGCAGAGAACATGGACGACGAGATGATCGCCCCGTTGCTCTACGACTAATTGATGACCCAGTCGACTTGCCTTGCAATGAAGCTAGGGGGCCTTGGTCCTCCAGGCCATTCATGGAGGTATGTCTACAATCAAAAGGAAGCACCAGCATTTGCCGGTGCTTCTTTTTATCACTCATGTCATGCGTGTTTTGCTGCTTTTCCCCGCTTCTGCATGAACGTCGCCAGTGCGATGCGTCCCTCCTCGGTGACCGGACGAATCCAGTGCGCGCTCAGCAGGTGCCTCACGCCGATGCCCAGCTTGAGCGCCTCTTCCACATACATGGATGCAAACACCAGCAGGAACGGCAGTTGCCACACCATGCCGCTCAGATACACCAATGGCACCGAGATCAAAAACAAGCTGCCAATCTCAAACACCGCACCGAACCGCGGCTCTCCGCCCGCGCGATAGGTGTTGTTCATGATGTAATTGCAGGTGCGCAGCGGCCCCCCGATGCAATAGATCGCCAGCATGGTCACCACATAATTGCGCGCCGCATCGCTCATATCAAACCCGCGCACGATCAGCGGACTGATCGGCAGGATCACCAGGCAGATGAAAAGCGTAATCAGCGGACAGATCCAGGCAAATCGCTTCGCATAATCATAGCCCGTTTCCACATTGCCGGCGCCAATCTCCTTTCCGACCATGACGGAGCTGGCGTTGCTGAGCCCCACAAAGAACGAGAAGATCATGCCCTCGATCACGCGAAACACCGCGATGGCCGCCACGCCCGCCTCGTTCTGCCTGCCCAAAATGACGGTGATCAGCAGCTGCCCCGTGCCATAAAACAGCTCGTTGGCCAGCATGGGCGCCGCCCTACCCAGATATTCGCGCACCATGCCGCGCGGCCATTTCATATGCTCGCGGAAACGTGTCGCCAGGCTGTCCTTATCCCTAAACGAGAACAGATACAACACCGCGACATTGGCATACATCGCGATCACCGATGCGATCGCCGCACCCTGCACGCCCATCGCAGGCGCGCCGAATTTGCCGAAGATCAGCACGTAATTCAGCGATGTATTGATCACCATGGACACCACGGATCCGATCAGCGGCACGCGCACATTTTCTGTCGAGCGCATCAAGCAGCTGAGCGCAATGGCCATCGCCTGTCCGGGGAACGAGAGCGCCAGGATCCTCAGATATGGTACGCCCGCCGCCTGGATATCCGGCTTGTCGGTATAGATGCGCAGCACCAGTTCGGGCGCAAACAATCCCAGCGAGGTAAACACCACCGCCACGATGGCCATGAACGCCACCGTGATGCCATACGCGTGCGAGATGCCATCCCGGTCGCGGTTGCCCCAATATTGCGCAAAGAACAGCGTGCCCGCGGATGCAAAGCCCCAATAAAACGAGAAATATAGCGAGCTGAACTGACTACACAGCCCGACCGATGCCAGCACCGTCTGGCCCTGGCTGGAAACCATGAATGTATCCACCACACTGACCGCCGTGGTCAGCAGATTCTGCATCGCGATCGGAATCCCGATCGCCAATATGCCCGAGAAGAACGCTCGGTTCTTCCGAAAGTAGTTCATACGAAATACAACTCCCCATCATAATAAGAATGGATCAACGCCAGAAAAGTAACGATTTGAGCAGCCCGCCGGTGCAATAGTTCACCCAGCTGACCGACTCACGAAAATGTGCCTCGATAAATTTGAATGTGCTGTCCGGCCCGCGCGCGGGCGCGCCGCTGGCATCAAGCCCCAAATCGCGCGCCTGCCATAGCGCGCGCGTCAAATGATAATCACTGGTCACCACGATGGCGGTGCTCAGATCGTGCTGTTTCATGATCTCCATGGCGTTCAGCAGGTTCTCCTCCGTGCTCGTGGATGTGCGATCACTCAGGATGCTGGCCTCGGGCACGCCCTGCTGCAGCAGATATTCCTGCATGACCTCCGCCTCGCCGCGCGGCTCATCTGCGCCCTGCCCGCCGCACGGGATCACATAGGGCGCATAGCCCTGCTCATACAGCGCTTGCGCCGCCTGTACGCGATACCGGAGCGTGTATGACATCATGCCATTCGGGTTCACCCGCGCACCAAGCACGATGATCGCGTCCGATTTGGTGGGCGTGACCGTCCAGGCATGCCGCCCCACCAGAAATACGGTGAGCATCAGCAGCAACTCCAGCGCGATGCCGATCAGAACCACCCATTTGATGATGCCCAATATGCGCCTCCCTGCCCCGATCTTCGGCGTTTCCAGATTGCTATTCATTGGTATCCCCCGTCAGGTGGGATATCCTGCCCAAGAGGCCACCCGACCAATAGTTCATCCAGCTGAACGTCTCGCGGAAGTTGGCCTTGAGGCGGTTGCGCACGAGATTCTGCCCCAGCGAGCCCGCGCCCGTGGCATTCTTGATCCCCACATCGTCCGCAATCCAAAGCGCACGGGTCAAGTGATATTCACTGGTCACCACGATCACGCTTTGAAGCCCGCGCTCGTCCAGCAGCGCCTTGGCGTTGGTCAGGTTCTGCACGGTATCGGTGGATTGCGTATCCCGCAGGATGCGATCCTCGGGCACGCCCTTTTCAATCAGATATTCGGCCATCGCGTCCGCCTCGGCCACGGGCTCATTCTCGCCCTGCCCGCCGCATGTGACGATATACTCCGCATAGCCCTGTTCATATATCGAGAGCGCCTTGTTCATGCGGTGCATCAGCGTGGTGCTCAGATGCCCCTCTGGCATGACCCGCGCACCCAGCACCACGATCGCGTCCGACTCCACCAGTGGCCGCTTGATCTCGCCCGCGATATACACCGCCAGCATCAGTGAACCCTCCACAATGATCGCCAGTATCAACATAGCGAGCACGATTTTGAGTATCAGCGGCATTTTACGTATCCTCTTCAATGGCAGCATCCTCCATAAAACTCAATATCTTTTGGACGCGCGAGGAGATATCCAGTTCCCTCGCCGTTTGGCGTGCATTCTGCGCCAGCCGCGCCCGAAGCGCGGGATCGTTTTTGAGCGCCAAAATCGCCTGCTCGATCTGATCCACGCTGTTGGGGTCGATCCGAATGGCGTTGCCATCATGCAGGATGTCATCGTTGAATGGCAGGTTGCTCGATATCACGGGAAGCCCCATCGAGAGCGCCTCCACGATCGCATTGCAGCAGCCCTCCGCCAGCGTGGGCAGCACAAACGCGTCCGCCGCCGCCAGATATTGCGGGATCTGCTCATGTGCAACGGTGCCCTGATATAAGATTCCATGGCAGCTGGGCGTCTGCTCTCCCTGCCCGATGAAGATGGACTGCACGCCCTCCATCCGGTCAAGCGCCTGGCTGAGCCGCATCACGCCCTTGCGCTCGTTGAACCCGCCCACAAATGCCACGATGAACGCATCCTGCGGCATGTTTAGGTTCTCTCGCGCCTGCGCGCGATCCATCGGATGGAACAGCGCCGGGTCAATCGCGTTGGGTGCAACGCACATGCGCACGTCATCTGGTAGGATCTGCTGATCGCGCACCTCGCGCGCGTTCTCGCTGGATACGGCGATCACGCCGCCCAGCGCTCGCAATCCACGCCGAAGGTATTCCTTCTTATATGATGCATACCGCTTCGGGCTGCTCTCCCCATAGCCCAAGAAGCTGAATCTGCCCAGCCGCTCCCCCAGTTGCGCCGCCGCCAAGCCGGACGGGGCGACAAAGTGCCCATAGATCACATCGACCCATTTGGGCAGCGCGCGCTGCGCAGCATGTCGAAACAGGAATGCATTCAAACGAGGTGCAAAACTGGACAGGCTGATGGTGAATGGGCGCTTGATGGTGAGATGCTCCGATTCCCGCACATATCGATCGGGCATCTGCTTTCGATACCGAATCACACGCGTCAGGCTGAGCGGCGCAATCACCGTCACATGCACGCCCGCATCCGCGAATCCGCGCGCCAACTGCTGCACGAATGGATAGATCGGATCGTGCGCGGTGGGGTATTCCTTGGTCAGCATCACGATCTGCTCAATCACGGCCGATCACCTCCCGATAGATCCCGTCATACTGCGCCGCGAACCGCGCCCAATCGTAGCGCTTGCTATTTGTCAATGCACGCTGCGCCATGTTCGCATGATCCTCCAATACATCCTCGATGCGCGAGGCGATCTCTCGCGGGTCATTCGGATCCGCCGCATAGCCCACCTCACCCTCCTCAAACTGTCCGTCAAATCCCTGCCCGCGCGTATAGATCACGGGAAGGCCCTGGCTCATCGCCTCGGCATACACCAGCCCGAATGTCTCCTGCAGCGAGGGCAGCACGAACACGTCCGCCGCCCTATATAAAGGAAGCAGCTGCTCACGCGTGAGGTTTCTGTGCAGCGTCACCAGCGGATGGGATCGGATGCGATCCAAGATCGCCGGGTCCTCCACCTTGCCGATCACCACATCAAACTGCACCTGCGTGCCTTGATCCGAAAGGCGCTGCGCGGCGGCCAGCGCCACCTCCACATTCTTCCTTTTGGATGCGCGCCCAACCAGCAGCAGACGCGCGATGCCCGGCGTTGCCACATGGATCTCGTCGGGCGCGTGTTGGAGCCAGAAGGGGTCGATCCCGTTTGGGATGATCTCGCTCTTTTCTTGCACTTCGCGCAGTGCATCCACATCCAGATAGGGGGCGAGGGCATAATCGCGGTAGGGCTTTGATAAAAACACCACGCGCGATGCGTCCCGAAGGATCTGCTGCCCCAATTTGCGCAGATGCGGCATTTTCGCAAAGAAGGTGTTCACGTCCGTGTCCCTGACCGCCACAATGTAGGGCGTGCCAAAAAGTCTATGAAGCCGCCAGGCGATGACCCCGTTCGAAAACAGGGAGTGCGCATGCAGCACGTCAAATTCGGAGGTGTCATATTGATGCTTCACATCGCGAAAGATCTTATCATGCTTGAGCGGAAACCAAAGCCGGTCATATTTCCCGTGATCGGGGCACACCTTGGTATAGTCGCCGAAATCGCGCCCCTGCGCGTCATATCCACGCGGCACCGGCACAAATACGCTGATTTGCTCGCCCAGTGCCAACTGCTGCTCAAACAGCTCGCGATAAAACGCGCTCGTGCTGTAATAGGAATTGATGTGCAATATGCGCATGGTCCACGCTCCTTGGCCAAAATATCAGCGTCTCTATTATATGCTTTTATCGCACGCACGTCAAAGCATGTTTTCATTTTCGTCACATATGGTTCTTAACAAGGACAAACTGCGGTGTTATAATTTGGTCAGTGAAAGGAAGGAGGCGCTGCTTATTGACCACGAAGCGCTCGGGCGATTGGCCAATGCCAAACTCATTCTCCCCCTTTGAGTCTAAACGCCAATCGCCGAGCATATGTATTCACGTCGATACCCGTTATCACAACAGACCCGCGATGCGGGCTGCGCCATAGGAGCGGATGGCAGGTATTGATCAGATTTATGAAACACAGATGGTTGTGATTCCCCCTCATGACCCTGTGCGAAATAATCAATGGGAGCCGCACGCAACGCGGCTTCCATTTTGCGTATCCGCATATGCAAAATGTTACGTATTTGCATATGCAAACATGGCCTCATCGCGCTGCTACGCAGTGCTCTTCGGAAATCCTTGAAAGCTGCCCTTCGGGCACCTTCCTGCGGATCATTGGCTCGTCAGGCAGCAAACCGGACATGAACCTTTCGGCTCATGTCCGGTTTGCTGCCTGACGAGCCATTTGCACGATTTCTTGTTCCACTTCGTGTCACGGACAGAAATCGCGTACGGTGGCGCCGATTTGTGTCGGCGGCGGTAGGTTGATTGAAGGGCGGGCAGATGGTGCATGCTCTATATGAGCGGGGGCACATCGTGTTCGGGGTAAATATGGCACGAAAATGACTGCCATCTTTTCATTTTCTTCCCATTGCCTGCGGAATTCCTTCAAGAAAGCGCCCGGTTGAGCACATTTATCGATTATAATCTGTGCATATCCGCTAGTGTAATCGGGCAAGAGTTGTGCTATACTTGTAAGTGTGAGGGGAATTATGAAAACGATTGATGAGCAGATGATGCGTGCCGCGCTGGACGAAGCGCGCCTGGCGCAGAGCGAGGGTGAGCTGCCCATTGGCGCAATCATCACGCGCGATCATGAGATCATCGCGCGCGGACACAATCTGCGCGAGCAGACCAAGGACCCCAGCGCGCATGCCGAGATCGTGGCCATCCGCCGCGCCGCCCAAATCGTGGGCGATTGGCGGCTGAATGATTTGACGATGTATGTGACGCTTGAACCATGCCCCATGTGTGCGGGCGCCATCGTGATGGCGCGGCTGCATCGCGTTGTATTTGGCGCATATGATGAGCAGGCGGGCTGCGCGGGCAGTCGCTACCGCATCACGGAGGACCCAAGTTTTAACCATTTTGCACCTGCCACAGGTGGCGTGCTTCAGGATGAATGCGCCCAGCTGTTGGCTGCTTTTTTCCGTTTGGATAGGAGGGGCAATTGACATGATGGCTTCTGAAACCACCATTGCAAAGATGAACTCTTGGATCGACGAACACACCGAGCAATTGATACGCGAAATACAATCCTTTTGCCGCATCCGTAGCGTCAGCCAGAGCGAGCTAGCCGTGATGCGCGCACCGTTTGGACCGGAAATGCGCGAGATGCTCAATTATGCACTGATGCGCGCGGCCAGCTATGGCTTTGATACGATGAACCACGACGGCTATTGCGGCAGTGTGGTGATGGGCGATCTCAATAACGCGATCGGTATATTCGGCCATCTGGATGTGGTGCCCGAGGGGGATGGATGGGTCTATCCGCCCTATGATGCCACACTCAAAGGCGATTTTCTGATCGGTCGCGGCGTGGTCGACAACAAGGGCGCATGTGTGATGGCGCTGTTTCTGATGCGCATGTTCAAGGATCTGCATATCCCGCTTCGCCACGGCATTCGGCTGGTGCTGGGCTGTTCGGAGGAGACCGGCATGCAGGATATCCAATATTTCGCCAAGACGCAGGTCATGCCCGAGGTTTCGCTGGTGCCGGACATGCGCTTCCCCGCCAACTACGCACAAAAGGGCACGCTGCGCGCGAGCGTTTCCATCGCGAAGGGCGAGGGCAATTTGATCACATTTGGTGGCGGCGAGGTAGAGAACATGGTGCCGCCCTATGCCCGCGCGCAGCTGAGCTGTCCCTACGACAGGGCGGTGAAGGCATTCGAGGCCGCCAAGGTCGAGGGCAAATTCCGCTTCAACGAGACGCTTGAGGGCGTGGAGATCGTGGCGGAGGGCGTGGCAGCGCATGCCGCCTATCCCGAGGGTGGTCAGAGCGCCATTCACATGCTGGCCAAGGCGCTGATTGCATCGAATCTGCTCACGGGCGATTCGCTCAGCGCAATGATCGCCATCGAGAACCTGAGCCGCGACCACTACGGAAATCAGGCCGGCATCGACTGTGAGGACCCAGAGACCGGCAAGACCACCATGGTGGTGGGCGTGGCGCGCACACGCGAGGATCAGATTCAGCTGCTGGTGGACTGTCGTCTGTCGATCGCGGCCGAGCTCGATACACTGGAGCCGATCTTCAAGAAATATTGCATTGAGACGGGTTTTGCGCTCGATTCGATCAAGATCACGAAACCGTTCTATATGCCCAAGGATGATCCGCGCATCGCAAGGCTGACCCAGCTCTATCAGGAGATGACCGGCGACGATTCCCCCGCATATACCGCAGGCGGCGGCACCTACTCCAAGTATCTGGAGAACGCCATCACCTATGGACCGGGGTTCTCCAAAGAGCTGCCGCGCCCCAAGGGGCTCCCTGCCACGCATGGCAACGCGCACGCGCCAGATGAGTACATTCACATCCCGACCACCATTCAGGCGATGAAAATCTACGCAGCCGCCATCATCGAATTGGATTCGATTTGACAAACTGCGTGCCATGGCGTATAATAACATCTGGCAACAAACATGAATTGCATAACAGACAGTTCGAGGCCCTCCTGTCTATAAACAAAACCAGGTAATCATTTGATTGGGCGTGCTTTATGTGCGCCCATCTTGATTTATATAGGGCGTGCATCTGCGCCCTTTTTTCTATGCGAATTATTGAAAGTGGGGGAAAACAATCTATGAAGATCAGCACTCGATTCATGACCCAGGCCGCCATCATCGCCGCGCTCTATGCCGCGATCACGTCCATCTTCATTTATACCAGCTTCGGCACGTTCAATGCGCTGCAGGTTCGCGTGTCCGAGGCGCTGACGCTGCTGCCGATGCTGAGTCCGGCGGCGGTGCCCGGGTTGTTTGTGGGCTGTCTGCTGGCCAACCTGATCGGCATGGGCGTGGGCATCACCTCGATCATCGATGTGGTGATTGGGCCGGTCGTGACGCTGCTGGCTGCGCTGCTCACAAGAAAGCTGCGAAAGCATCCGCTGCTGGCTGCGCTGCCCCCGGTGCTGCTTAACGCGATCTATGTCGGCTGGTTCCTGACATACATCGTTCAACTGGGCACGCCGTTCTGGGTCAACGTGGGCTGGACGGCGCTCGGCCAATTCGCCGCCTGCTATTTGTTCGGTTTTGTGCTCCTATGGGCGCTGCGGAAGCTGCCACAGGACACATTCGCCCTGTAATTTCGCCACATTTGGGTGCAACTGTGTTAATTTCCTCCTGATTTGCTTGAATTTGTAACACTTATGAAATATAATAAGGCATACACATTCATAGATCCGTAGCAAATCAAAGCAAGGGGGACGAGGACGTGCAAGAGCGGAAACCCTCAGCATGGCGCCACATCTGGATATTGGGCATGCTGCTGGCATTGCTCCTTCTGTTACAGTCAACGCCCGCCATGGCCAAGAGCTATCCGGCGGCCAAGGTAAAAACCAAGTCAGCCAGGATGTATAAGTCCACCAAGAGCAAAAAGACATACAAGACCCTGAAGAAGGGCACCAAGGTGAAGGTGCTCAAAGAGGGTTCCAAATGGATCATGGTGAAGGTGGGCAGCAAGACCGGCTACATCCAGAAAAAGCAGCTGGTCAAGGTGAAGGTCACCAAGAAGACCACCAAGCCCGCCGCCAAGCTGCGCACGCTGAAGCAGGGCAGCAAAGGCACCGCCGTGAAGCGGCTGCAGGCAAGGTTGGCCTCGGGTGGGTATCTGAAAAAGTCCTATGTCAATGGGCGCTATGGCTCGGCCACTGCCAAGGCGGTGCGTCAGTTCCAGCTGATCAACGGGCTGTCCCTGAGCAGCAAAGCCAGCGTCGCCATGCAAAAGAAGCTGTATTCATCCAGCTCCAAGCGCAAACCCAGCGTGTCTGCCGCATCCTGGGGCAGCAGCGGGATCAATTCTCGCTTCCCCATCCATGGCGGCATGGCCACGATCGTGGACGTCAAGACCGGCACGCGCATTCGCATTCGGCGGCTGTATGGCTCCAACCACTGCGATGTGGAGCCAGCCACCAAGTCAGACACCGCGAAATTGAAGAAGCTTTACGGCGGCAAATGGTCCTGGAACAGCCGGGGCGTGCTGCTAATCGCGGGCGGCAAGACCTATGCCGCGGCGATCAATTCCATGCCGCATGGCGGCCAGATCAGCCGCACAAACGGCTATCCTGGGCAGTTCTGCCTGCACTTGAACAACTGCAAGACCCACGGCAGCAACAAGGTGAACACAGCGCACCAGACCAACATTCGCAAGGTTTATAACTACATGAAGTAACACAGTCTCGTTCTCCTCAAATTATAGACGTTGCACGATTTCCTGCTTCACAAGCTTCCCATCCGAGGAGAAGACCCCTCAGGGCTAAGACGAGGGCGTGCTGACAGTCGTCAACACACTGACCGCCGTG
>JAJDGF010000003.1 GCA_030265545.1 Eubacteriales bacterium OttesenSCG-928-N13 | reverse complement strand
CAACACGCAAGAGGGCACGCTGATGCGTGCCCTCTTGATTTATTGCGGTGATTCGATTGTATGCGACCGACTGTTGTGCTCGCGAAGACCTATGATGCTTGCAGGGTGGTCGGTGGGGGAAGGGTTAGACTCATAAAGAGTTGTTAAGAGGATTGCTTGGCGGTTGTCGGAACTTTGTCTGTGCGCTTCATCATTTTGCCCACGACGATGGCGCCGATCCAGGCGGCAATCACGCCTGCGAGCAGTTTGCCTGCGATCATCGCAAAGATGTACTCGGGCGCATTTGCGGAGGTATAGCCCAAGATATCGCCCAAACAGAACCCGGCGCAGATGGAAAACGCGATGGACATCACCTTGCCGCGCGGATCCATGTCCTTCACCATCGGGTACATGGGAATGCTGCTTGCTAGGCAGGCCAGCATGCCTGCCACGCTCACTTCATTGATCCCAATCACGCCGCCCAGCTTGGACAACGGCTTTTTCAGCACAGTGGTGAGGAAATGGATGAACGGATATGCGCCTGCCAGTGTGATCGCGATCAGCCCCACGATGGAGAACTGATCCGCAATGGGCGCCATGCCCGGGATGATCACAAAGCCGGTCAGCGCCTCGATGATCGCGCAGACCAGCGTGATGCCGATCAGCCAGGTGATGATCTTCGAAAACCAGCTGAACAGCTTAATGATGACGCGGGGTATCAGCCATAGACACAGTGCCAGCACGGCCGCCAATATGGCCACCGGGATCAGGTTCACAATCAACTTCGAGAAAGAGATGCCGCTGATCAGCCCGCCGATCAAGCAGCCGATCGGGATCGGGATGATGCCCGCCATGATGCCGCTGCTGAGATAGGGCATGTCCTCCTTCTCGATCACGGTGGCGGTGTAGGGGATCACGAAGATGATCGCGATGCCCATCATGGAGCCCAGCAGAATGCCGCTGAGCGCCTGAATCTGCGGGTCGGTGGTCATGGAGCCTGCCAGTGCATAGCCGCCCATGTCGGACGCTAGGATGGAGCCGGCCAGCATCGCGGGATCGGCGCCAAACAGCTGAAACAGCGGCGTGAACACCGGGGTGAGCAGGTTGCCCAGCACCGGCGCGAAGCACATGATGCCCACGATCGACAGCGCGAGCGGTCCCATGGCGTTGAACGCATCGTCAAACTTTTCGCCGTAGCCGAAGCGGTTGTTCAAAAACAGCTTATCAATTGCGGAGAAGACCATGAACCCGACCATGATCCAGATGATGATTTCGTTGATGCTCAAGTGAATCCATCCTTTGTTGTTTGATGTTTTTCATGGAAATGTGGCCTGTGGGGATCAATCCTTTGTGACGATCTTCTCGTCGGGAATCCAGGTGAGCAGCACGCGCTGCAGCTCGGAGATCTCAAGCGGTTTGGCCAGGAAATCGTCCATGCCGTTTGCGATGAACATCTCCTTCACGCCGCTGATTGCGTTGGCGGTGAGCGCGATGATCGGCACCTTCTCGCACCAGGGCAAGTCGGGCATTTGACGGATCAGCAGCGTGGCCTCCACGCCGTCCATCTCCGGCATCATGTGATCCATGAAGATGATATCGTATTTTTTGCGGTTGATCATGTCCAGCGCTTCCTGGCCGGAACGCGCGATATCCACCTTCGCCTCATAGCGCTCCAGGATGGTCTGGGCGATGAGCAGGTTGATGTCGTTGTCATCCACCACCAGCAGGTGGGTATCGAGCAGCGCGAAATCGTCCCCGGTCTTGGCATCGCCCTCGGCGCCCTCGTCCACATGCTCGCGATTCTCGAGCAGCTCCATCAGCGTGATGGAGGTGATCGGCACATTCAAATTGATGCAGCCCTTCTCCTCGATGTCCTCGGCGCGATAGCTTTCCATCATCATATAGGGCACGACGCTCGATTCATTCAGATGGATGAGCTGATCTTTCAGTTCGTGATCCGCGATCAGGTGGGTGAACCCGTCCAGGCTTTGGTCGGGCGAGATGGCGCAGGCCTTCACATGCAGCATGTGCGCTTTCTTCACCATCGCGGTTTGCGCCGCCTCGTTCATCATGCACACGGCTAGATTGTATTTCTCCGGATGGTCCGGTGTAATCATGGGGGCGGGGTTCGCGATTTTTTGCTTGATGGTGACGATGAAACGGGAGCCCTTGCCGTATTCGCTTTCCACGTTGATGGTGCCGTCCATCAGCTCCACCAGGCGCTTGGAGATCGCCAGACCCAGCCCGGTGCCCTCCACGGCGCGGTTCTTCTTGGTGTCCACCTGCGAGAAATTCTGAAACAGCATGGGCAGATCCTCGCGCTTGATGCCGATGCCGCTGTCCTCCACGGACATGCGCAGCGCGTACATATCGCCCTGTAGCGTTTCGCCCCAGATGCGCAGGCGAACTTCCCCCTGCTGGGTGAATTTGACGGCGTTTGTGAGCAGGTTAATTGCAATCTGCTTGACCTTGGTCACGTCACCATATAGCATGGTGGGCAGGTTCGGATCGTCCTCCACGATGAAGCGGATGGGCTTCTCGCCCAGTCGCACATAGGTCATCACGGAAATGTCGTTGATGAAGGAGGACATATAATAGTTGTTGAGCGCCAGATCCATCGCGCCTGCCTCGATCTTGGAGAAGTCCAAGATGTCATTGATGATGTTCAGCAACGTGTTGGATGCGGACTTGATGTTTTGCAGATAGCCGGACAGCTTCGGGCTGGGCTGTTCGCGGGATGCCAGCTCCGTCATACCCAAGATGGCGTTCATCGGCGTTCTGATCTCATGACTCATGTTGGCCAAGAATTCGCTCTTGGCGCGGTTCGCCAGATCAGCGGCTTCCAGGCGGCGCTGCTCGGTGATGTCTGTGTAGAAGCCCTCCAGCAGATAGGGCGTGCCATCCGGATAGGTCTCCACCACGCGGCTGCGCTCCCAGATCCATTTGACGGTGCCGTCATTCATGATGATGCGAAAGGAGGTGTCAAGCGGCAGACCCACCACCAACGTCTCGTCGTTCAGGCGAGCCAGCGTGGCCGAGTCGTCCGGATGCACCATGTCAAAGAATTTGAGCGTCGAGTTGTTGGTCAGATCCTGCGGCGTGTAGCCCATCAACTGATAGCTGCCCTCGCTGACGAAGGTGAATGTAAAATTCGGCGGATCGTTCAGGCACTGATATACCATGCCGGGCAGGTTGCTCATCAGCGTCTCGGTGCGGCGCTTGCTCATATCCAGCTCTTCGAGCGTCTTTCTGCGCTCAGTAGCCTCCATCGCGAGCGCGGTCAAGTCGGCCAAGGAGCTGGCGAAGTTTTGTTCCTCGCCCGTCCATTCGCGGTTTTGATAGTTGTGCTCGATGCACACCACGCCAACCAGCTGGCCGCCTACGCGAACCGGGGCATCCAGCAACGAGCGCACGGACTCGTCGTAGTCGTCCAGCAACCCCGTCAGCACAGGATCGGTGGCCGAATCGGACACCACCAGCAGCCGCTCGGTGCGCAGCTTGGAGATGTAGTAGGGGCGTGATTCGAGCGCAAAATCCTCCTGAACGCTGTGCAGATTGGCTTCGTGGTCATAGCTCGTGATGTTCTTCAGGCGTCCGTTGGCCTCGTCCACGATCCATATGCCCACACGGGAGGTGGCCAGCGCGCGGCAGCCCTCCATCGCGACCATATCCAGCGCGATGCGCAGATCGCCCGCGGTCAGCGAGGGAGTGCGCGTAATCTTGGCGAGCGCGCCGCTCAGATCCAGCGAATGCCCTTCAAATTGATCGGATTTATTCAGGTTATTCTCATTTAACATATGTTTATCACTCCATTGTCTATGGTAATCGATGTATGGGATGCTGCGGCAGATCAAATAATTATAGCAATAATGCAGCAAATCATACATCATCATTATACATCATTTGGATATAAATGCAATGCATAATATGTAATTTTGTGAAACACTTGACAAGCATACACGTTAAAAGCGCCCATTGCATAGAAGCAACGAGCGCTCAGACCAAAGACAAACTCCATTAAGAGGTCTGGAGGGTGTGATTCCACCAGATTCAAGCCGCAGCGGCGGCGTGTACACCAGCGGCCAACGGGCGCATGAACGCCTCCTGTAGGCGCTACCTTGTAGGGTTTTTGACCGTGACACGCAGTGGAACTAGGAATCCCCGTAGCCCATCCGAGCAGGAATGCGTGGCAGCCTAGCGGGGGCGTTACATTCTTTCCGGTGCAGCGATGCCAATCAGCCCCAGTGCGGTCTTGAGGGTGTTGCGCGTGACCTCGGTCAAAAGCAGCCGCGCGGCGCGCACGCCCAGATCATTGTCCAGGATGTGATTCTCGAAATAGAAGCGATTGTAGGCCTGCGCCAGATTCGCCGAATAGCGGGTGACCATCGAGGGCTCGCTGCGCTCCACGGCGCTCAGGATGATGTCGGGGAACTGCTCAATCATGCGCACCACGTCCTGCGCCTGCGGATCGGACAGCGCGGCATAGTTGGGCTCGGCATGCTCACCCTCGGCCTTGCGCAGCACGGAGCAGCAGCGCGCGTGACTGTATTGCACATAGGGGCCGGTCTCGCCCTCGAAGCTGAGCGCGCGATCCCACCAGAAATCGATGTCCTTGATGCGGTTGTTGAACAGATCAAAGAACACCACTGCGCCCACGCCCACCTGACGCGCGATTTCATCCTTGTTCTCAAGGTTCGGGCTCTTCTCATCGATGATGGCGCGCGCCTTCTCGATGGAGGTGTTCAGCAGATCCTCCAGATAGACCACGTGCCCCTTGCGGGTGGAGAGCGCCTGTCCCTCGAACGAGACCATGCCATAGCTGACATGCTCCATGTCCTTGTACCATTCATAGCCCATCAGATCGAGCACCTTGAACACCTGCTTGAAATGCAGATCCTGCTGGTAGGCCACGACATACAGGCACTTGTGGAAGTCGTATGTGTCCTTGCGATACAGCGCCGCAGCCAGGTCGCGCGTGGCATACAGCGTTGCGCCGTCCTTCTTCACGATCAGGCAGGGGGGCATCGAGTAGGCCTCCAGATCCACCACCTGCGCGCCGTCCGACTCGATCAGCAGGTGCTTTTCGTTCAGTTCGTCCAGCACGCGACCCATCTTGTCATTATAAAACGCCTCGCCCGCATAGGAATCAAATGTCACGCCCAGCATCTCGTAGATGCCCTCGGCGTATTTCAGCGTCACCTGCTTGAACCAGTTGAAGATTTCCATGGCCTCCGGATCGCCGTCCTCGATGCGTTTGAACCAGGCGCGACCCTCGTCCGCCAGCGCGGGATCATCGGCCGCTTCCTTGTCGAAGTGCACGTACAGCTTGATCATCTCGTTCACGCCGCCGCGCTCCACGGTGTCCTTGTCGCCCCATTTTTTGTAGGCGCAGATCATCTTGCCAAACTGCGTGCCCCAGTCACCCAGATGGTTGATCCCCACGCAATCATAGCCCAGGAATGTGTACATCTTATAAAGCGCGTTGCCCAGCATGGTGGTGGACAGATGCCCGATGTGGAACCGCTTCGCGATGTTGATGGAAGAATAATCAAACAGGATCGTCTTGCCCTGGCCGATATCGCTCGCGCCATAGCGCTCCCCGGCATCGAGCGCCGAAGTGATCACCTCGCGTGCATAGGTGCTGCGATCGATGTAGAAATTGAGGTAGCCCTTGACCGATTCCACCTTGGCCAGATAGGGTGCCTCGAGCGCATCGCGCAGCGTGTCCGCGATCATCGGGGGCGCCTTCTTGAGCGCCTTGGCCAGACGGAAGCAGGGGAAGGCATAATCGCCCAGCGCCGTGTCCGGCGGGACGGATAGATAGGATGCGATCTCCTCCGCACTCATCGATTCGTCGCCAAAGGCGATCTGGATCGCGCCCGCGATCTCGCTTGCGATAGATAGTTTAAAATCCATATCGTTTGCCACCTCGTGCCTAGAATGCTTTGTCAATAGAATAAGTACTTCATTATAGCATTCCCTGCCATTCGTATGGTTAACGGATTGTATCTTTTTTCGCGATGGGCGCATATTTCATGGTGTCTTGCTTGACAAATCACACCTGTTTGTCGTATACTAATCCTCGCGCTGAGGAGGAGTATCGAAGTGGTCATAACGGGCCTGACTCGAAATGCGGTAGTGTAAAACTCCGGGGATGGCCGCGAAACCTTGATTTACTGGGGTTTTCGCGGGAGAACTAAAATTAAATATTTGCTGTGTACGCCCTAAATGTACGCCCTTTTTCCAAGTGGAAGATAGCGGACTTTAGAGCCACAATATACACGGAGGCGTATCGAAGAGGTCATAACGAGAACGACTCGAAATCGTTTTGGCGTGATGAGCGCCACGTGGGTTCGAATCCCACCGCCTCCGCCATTCCGGGGCTTTTGCCCCACAGCGGCCAGTCTATGTAGCTAACATGGGCTGGCTGTTTTCTTTGTTTGTGCTTGGGGTTATTGGGCGTTCAGTCTCCACTTCGTCAGCTTGCGCCAATGATGTTTTCTCAATCCAAGTCATAGCTTGTGCTGATTTCAGTTTTGAGTCAAATTCCAAATGCGCATAGGTGTTGGCTGTAATCGCAAAGTCGCTGTGGCCGAGCCATTCCTGTATCTGTTTGAGCGGTACGCCGTTCGCCAGCAACAGGCTTGCGCAGCTATGACGCAAATCGTGAAATCTCAACCGTCTAAACCCGTTTTCCTCCATAAACTTGGGGAACGCGCTGGAAAGATAGTCGGGCCTAACGCGATTTCCAAGCTGGTCGGTGTAGATGTACTTCCCCTCAACCTTGTTGTAGGAGTTGCCACACAGCTTGCGGTAGTGTTCCTGTTCTTCTTTGACCGCCAGCAGCTTTGCCCGAAACTCTGGAACAAGCGGCAATGTGCGGAAGCTGGCTTTTGACTTTGTGGTATCATCCACGACGAGTACGCGCTTTCCATCTACGTTTGCCACTGTTACCGTATGCTCAATGGTGATGGAATTGGCTTCAAAGTCAATGGATTCCCAGCGTAAGCCGATGATTTCCGCACGGCGCAACCCGTAGAACGCGCCGAGTATGACACCCAGCTCCAGCTTATGGCCTTTGACTGCTTCAAACAACTCTATCGTTTCAGACTGTTTCAGGAATTTGCCAACAAATCGCTCTGGCTTTGGCCTATCCACCTTGTCCATCACCGAGTAAGGAATCATGCCCTTTTTCACAGCGTATTTAAGTGCCTTGCTGATATTGGCGTGGTACTTATGAACGGTAGTGGCCTTGACTGTCTCCAACTGTTCCGCATAAAAGTCGTTAATGTCGTCGGCGGTCAGCTCACGGAGCAGTATGCCATGTTCGCGGAAATACGGGCCGATGGCAGACCGCACATTCATGCAATAGCCGCCATAAGTAGTGAGCTTGATGTCCGGCTTAATGACTTCAAGCCATTGTTCCATAAAATCCGCAAAAAGCAGTTCCGTCACTTCGGGCATAGCTGATACGATTTCCTGCTGCACTCGCTTTGCAAGCCGCATCATTTCTTCTGCCCGCTTTTTGTTGCCCTTAACAGGAAAGCCGGTAGAGATGCTCTTTCGGCCACGGTTGCCGCTCCTGTCAACCCAATTCAATGCAATGTGATAATAACCACGTCTATCTTCCAGATGCCCAGCAACCTTGATGGTCTTGTTTTGTAGATGACCTGTTCTCATGTAAAATCCTCCATTCGCACAGATGATTTCACCTACTATTGACAGTTCCTATTATAGCAGATGAAATATCGCATTTCAGCAAGTGCAGCACTTTTTTAAGAAATAATTATTTATCGCTTGCGACGGCAGCTTGCCCAAAAACTTTCATGTACTTCATCAGCGTCACTTTGGTAACGCGAAACTCCCTGCCCACTCGCAATGAGGACAGGGAGCCGTCTTTTATCAGCTTGTATACGGTTTTTGTACTCACGCCCAGCAGCTTACTGACTTGCTTTACATCAAGCACATCCGGGTATTCCTTGAACACGATGCGATAGATTTCCTGCGAACTCATTTCCATAGACAATGCCCTCCTTTCGGTTATCCAAAACCACAAAAAAGAGCTGCATCAAAAACATCGTGAACGCAGCCCTTTGTTCTGATTTTGCCATAAAAAGAAAACAAAGTCGGACGGACGCGGGCCGCGTCCTCACGGGAATTTCACCCCTGCATGGTTCTCATGCAGCCGCCCCTATTGGCTGCGACGCTTTTAACGCTCGGCCTGTTAGCTGGACGGGAGTATCATTGTCATTCCCATGCGGTCATAGCCTACAAGCTGCCCCAGCTTGTCACGGGCTGTCGGTGTTGGTCGCTCTCTCGCGTAGAGGTCGTGGCGCACCCGCCGTCCGGCTCGGTATGGGAATAGAACGTATCCGAATTTGCCGTTATGCTGCGCCGCCGTTATCTTGCGTGCTTTCTTTGTCAAGCTGCTATTGGCCATTGTCAGGCCGTAAAAACTCACCGGCTCCCCGGTGGGCTTTTGCCGCACGACAACACGAAAAGCCCGTAGGCGGGAAGCGTGGAAAGGGGGAAAACACGCTTCCCGCACGGGCGGGGAATTATGCTACTCTGAACGTGAGGATTTTAGTAATCAGTTTGGTTTCCAGCCTGCGCCTAAGTCCGTCATCCACACACGCATGGGGGCATCCGCTTTCATCGAAAAGCTGCCTTGTGGATAAAACAGCTATGTAGCCCTCGTAGTGCTTCAGCACGGCGTTGATGGCATCCACGTCGCCGTGGGATGCCGCCGCGATGACGGAGTAAGGAAGCAAGCCGGAAGCTCTGTACCCTTGTTTACTCATTGGCCTTTCCCTCCATGTATTTTTTTAAGTGCCGTAAAGAGCTTGTCCGCTGGTATTGGACGGTCTGACGCGCCATGTGCAGCAAGTCGCCAATCTCCTTGTCCGTCATGCCGAGGAAGTGGTAAAGCAGGATGATGTCTCGCTTCTGTTCCGGCAGGGCCGTTAGAGCATCGGCCAGCAATTCGCTTTTTATGGCAACGTCGTACTCCAAAACGCTGAATATGGATTGTTCACTGGGGTACTCGTCCAGCATAAAAAGCCGCTCCATTTCCTGTGCCGATAGCTCTGAAAAAAGCGATTCCCGTTCGCGCTGCCGCTTGACTTCAACGTAGAAATTGCGGGCTTCGTTTTTGAGGACTTTTTTGCAGAAGCTATCAAAGGCGTGTTGCTTATGTAGCTCGTGGGATGGATTCACATTCTCACCCCCTTTCTGCAAGGGCGGTGATTTGCTTCCCCTTTCGCCACTACTACAATTTGCGAAGTGGCATTTGCCAAAGTCGCCGCAAAAAACTCAAAATAATTTTTGCGGCGGCATACAAAAACGCCCGACTGAACAAAGTTCAGCCGAGCGTTATGGCAATCATTTCCTGCTATGCGATGTGTGTAGGTACATTGATGGGCGTGATATGCCGTGTAAGGGGATAGACTTTTTTTAATCGTGCAAAAAAGAGGTTATTTTGTCGAATTGCACAGCAGAACACGGCGGCAACCTCCTGTCGTTACCGCCGTGTCCTTAAAAAAGGGCGACTTTAATACACCCTCCGCTTGTCCATTTTTCAATAGGAAAACGGCGGTTTTGATTATTCAAAGGAAAAAAGCCGATAACTGTGAGTTCAAAAACTCACGGTTATCGGCTCTGCGTCTTAACGTCTTATTCTTCCTGCGTTTTAGCGTCCGGCTCTGCGATAAGTGTTATATTTAGTTTTGATACATTGATAAGGGTTTCCTGTTTACACTTCGGGCAAAACAGCGGGAAATTCTCAAGTTTGGTGTCCTCCCGCACTCTTGCACGCGTCTTATTCCCACAGGTAGGGCAGTGTATCCATTTGGTTGTTTGCATCATATCACCCCAATTCTTTACTCGCCAAATAAATCAGGAAAAGATGTCAAGCCTTGCTTGGTGCAATATAGATACAACTTACCTCCTGAAATCATCGGGATTCGAAAGTTCGGGCTTTGTTCTGGATACAACCTTTTTAGAAATATGCTATCGGTTTTCACATAGGCCACGAACGATAGATAATGGTCTTTCTCCATCGGGTGGTTGGTGGAGATATAATAATCCGTATCTACCTCTTCAACGGATATAGTAAAATCTTTGTTTTGAGATACATGTGTCAGATAGTCTATCTTCATACCACAGCAGGAGATGGATGCGCTGCCTGTACTGACAAGAATATTTCCACAGGAAGGGCAAACATAGAACCGAACCCTGTCAATATTTCCGCTGTCTGGCTTATTAGGGGTGATTTCACCCTCCATCATCTGTGAAATATCTACGCCAAGAATGGTGGAAAGGTCAGCCCAGTAAGATAGGTCAGGGCATCCTAATCCGCACTCCCATTTAGAAACAGTTTTATTCAAAACTCCAAGAGCGTCTGCCACATTTTTCTGTGTAAGTCCTTTTTCTTTTCGCAATTTTGCAATCAGCTTCCCAATTTTCACACAATCCATGAGATACCTCCCTCCTTAACTCTTGCATTATACACATTTTATAGATGTTTTGCGATGATGCTTACTAACCTTGATGGAAGCTGCCGCAAATCAGTTATATCAATAAAACGCTCGTGGCCATATATAGAACAGATGGTTTCCTTGTCTTGCCCTATAGCGGCAGATAAAAACAAAATATTTTTTCGGGAATATTCTTCAATGACATTTTTCATATCCGCAATGGCGCTGTCGCCAGAGTAATCGGGCATAGCTTTTGGCTGTCCGTCACTTATACTGATGAGCAACTTTGTTTCTTGCGGTGCTCGCAATAGTTTTTCTGAAAGAATACGCAGTGCCATTCCATCTCGGTTATTGCTATGTCCTCTAATGTTCATTAAGCAGTATTTATCGTTGAGCATTGGTTCTTCAAAATCAATATAGGAATATAAGGACATCTGCTCCAAAGGAGAACGGTCTGCTGTATCGCCATAAACCAGCAAAGGTATTTGACAGCCTTCGCAAAATTCGAAGACTGCAACGGCAGCTCGTTTTGCAGCTTCTATTCTTCCATAAGCATTCATGGAAGCAGATTCATCAATGCGAAGTGCTACTGCTAATGTGGGTTCTTCCTGTGGTGGACGTTTTTGGGAAAAGTGTCTAAAATCAGGTGAAGCCATTTTTCCCACATTGAATTTCGTCCCGTAAAAGCGAGATTTTGCATACTCAACAGACACCTCATGTTCTAACATTGGTTTTACTCTCCGCACCATTTCTTGAATGACAGGAGACAACTCAGAAGAAATTTGATGGTATTCATAGTGATGCGAAAGAGTGGATTCCGGTCTATGAACAATCAGGCGTATATTATCATGCGGCGACCCCTTTACAAGTTCTCTCGCCTGTTTGTTTAGCTGTTTACGAAAGGTCTTTTGTCGTTGTTCAAAATCCGCTTTCTCATCGGATGATAATTCATGGTATATCGGGGTTCCATCATCACCGTTGTCTGAGCTGTGCGTTTCGGTAGTAGTTTTCGTTTTGCTATTTGAATGCCCCTCGCTGTCAGAGGATTTGCGTAAAGCTACCGCTGGAATATCCTCGGACGGGGCATCAGGAAAATTTATATCGCTCTCACCTTCGGCGCGAATTTCCATCACATCTCCATTTGTATTTATAGTCTTCTCCGAGAGTTTTTCTAAATCTACCACGGTTCCCGAAGCACACAATGCTTGCTCCAAAATTGCAATTTCATCCGAGTCCGTAGTTATTTTGTAAATGACTTTGTGATATAGCGAATCAATGATGTTCGTTTTTTGCATAACAGCATCAATCCAAAAAAAGTAGGAGCGCATACCCGCAACACCTTTTATAGCGTTTGCTTTTGCAACCCTATCTAATTCGACAATAGTCTGTGCGAAAGTGTACAGTATGGACTTGTTCGTGCAACCAGTCTTTGCTTTGGCTCGTTCCACCATAACATCAATCTCAGGTAAATCCATTTTTTCACTATGCTGTACTCTGTCACGCAGAGCCTCATTAAGCGGCCGACACCCGTTATACCCACGATTGGTTGTAATAACTGCAATAAAATCCGGATGCCTATGAACAATACGGGTAGGTAGGTTGATACTTCCATCCGATTCAAGCGCAGAGTTTAACGCCATTAAAACTGCGGCATCACGAATCACTGTTGGCTCTTGTATCTCTAAAAGCCACCCATTCTCATAGGCTCTTAAAATCTCCGAGGGGTAGTATTCATACTCAACGCCAATGGAAGAAGTCTTGTCTTCCGGTAATACGGGAAGTATCGCTCCTAATATATCTGACTTATCCATATCAGCAAAACAAGTAATCTTCGTATATGGCAAACCAAAATCTGCGGAAAGTGCTTTTGCAAGCTGAGTTTTTCCAGAGCCTGCATCGCCCTCCAACAAAATATTAGTGATTTTCATCTCACCGCGTAGCCAGTTGCGTTTTACTTCTTCGCATATACGACGTTCGGCAACACTTTCAATGTGCGTATCTGGTTTTTCCCAAACAAGCTTCTTCTCTTCATCCGTCAGCTGTCTGGCAGGAGACAGAATATAAGAACGTTCCATCCTAATAGCACTCCAAATCTTCAAATATACGGGATAATACCCGAAGCCGTTCACCTGTTAATTCGCCTAAATCACTCAGTGCCTGTGAGATTGTTTGAATATCGTTGTTGATGTTTGGGTTATCGGTACAGACTGTGACGGGCAACACGCCTCCCTGCACCCCGAGCCGCTCTACAACTGGATTTTCTGGGTTGTAAAGAAGTGGGAGGCGATATGCTTCGCGGAAATACAACATTGTTCGGCTTAAAAGTATCATTAAATCCATAACCTGATGAATGGGAAGCTCCGTTGAAACAGATAATTCACCACCTGAACTTTCTTCCCAAAGCTGTAGTGCAACCTGCATACTTTTATTTTTACTTAATGTGGGTGCACCGATTGTCAAACGCTTTATGGCAGATTTATACGCATTTCTACCATCAACGCGGTCATAGTCATCCGCAATGATTACAATATTTTTGTTCATCGCCAAATCCTCCTTGCCTTTGGGTCGTTTGCGAAGCATAATGCGAGTAGGGTTGCAAGCTTACGGCTGTGGTCATCGTCTGGATTATCGTATTCCAGAATTTCAATGACGGAAAGTTCAAATCCACTTTCTCCATATTCGTCCCAAAGGTTCTGTAACAGTTTATTAGGATGTCCTTTAGCAGACAGTTTGAACCGATTACTATTAAAATCCGCTTTTGTGTCCATAGAGAATCCCAAAAATCTTTCTCCAGTATATTTACATCGAAACGAAATCACGCCCATTTCAGGTCGTCTGTTTCTATATTCTTCAAGTAGTCGCTTTTTTCTGTTTATATCCATTGTCATTTCCTCGCAATAATGGTTTCACTCTTATTATTAAACAATTCCATTTCACACATTTGAGCATTCTTTGCTTTTCTCCATTTTGGGTCGCTGTGTTTTTCTATCAAGGATAATTGCCCCTAGCGTGATTACACTAATGGCCACACCAGATATAAAAAACCAGCGAGCTATGCCAAGCCACTCAGCAAGGGGGCTGGCTATCAGAAGTCCAAGAGGCATCGTTATAGCAGATATTATTCCAAGAAGAGAAAATGCGCGTCCCATTTTTTCTGGAGCAATTGTTTCTTGCATATAGGCAGTCACAGGGATGGTATGTGCATTTCCGCTTCCGCCGATAATTCCACATGCAAGGATAAATATCCAACAGGCCCACATTGTCTGTGGTAAAATTCCGCACAGTGTAATAGCTGCTCCCATTCCAGCCATACCAAAATATGAACTTTTAATCTTGTTGTTTACTTTTAGACCACTACTATACAAAAATGCCATGGCAGTCATTCCGAGCGCACAAGCCAAAGAGCTTGCACCAGCATACCAAGTATCCGCATGGAAATGACCACTAATCATCAGTGGTAAAAAGGTAGTAAGCGGCATATAGAAAATCAACATTAACGCCTCAGCCAATACTACAATTAGAAGCCTCTTATCGTTTAAATATACCTTAATTCCTTCTTTTATTTCCTCCATCATCTTACTCTTTTTCCTCTTAATGGTGGCAATATCAGGAATGGTAACCAATATCAGCAAAATGCTGGCAATTATTGCGCCAGCTAAGTCAGTCAACAAAACTACAGATAAGGGAAACGCAGTATAAAGCGCCGCACCAATGATTGGCCCCAAAATATAGGAGCCAGATTGCATAATCTGACGCCACCCATTTGCCTTGACCAGTTGTTCCTGCGGAACAAGCTGTGGAATAATTGCGCTGATGGACGGGCTGTGAAATGTATTGCCTACTCCCCGCAGTAATATGATTAGCACGGCAACCCATACAGGCATTTCGTAGAACCACATCAATAAAGTGAAAACTGCCGCCGAAGCTCCAACAAATAAGTCTGCAATGACACAAATGATTTTCCTATTGTAACGATCAGCCAATACTCCTGCGAATGGACTAAATAACATCATAGGCAAGTAAGCGGCAAATCCCGCTATCCCCAGCATTAATGCAGAGTTGGTTTCGCTTGAAATCCACCATATCAAAGCGAATTGGACAGCAGAGCTACCTACTAAAGAAACCGATTGACCGATTACAACCGTGAAGAAAGGTAACTTCCATTTACTATCTTCGTTTATTTGAACCATATTTTTGTCATAATCCACTTTTTTCACCTCATAGCAGATGGTAGCATGACTCTCTACTACAAACAATCCACGCTCCGTAGACCAAATCAAACACTCCGCACACGTTTTCGATGAGGAGCGACGACTCTATACTTCTACCAAGTTGGTAAAATTCACTCTGTATAACAATATAGGAAGAGTAATGAACAGGATTTTTAATAATACATCATGTATCTTATCATATCGTTTAGCTTTCGCCACAGGAATTGTAAAATGACATAGGGTGATATAACTATGTCGAACGAAAAGCCAAAATATGATTTTTCGGCCATGGGCCAAGCGATAAAAGATGCCCGGTTAAAAAGGGGTTGGACACGGGAACAGTTGGCGCAGGAAGTAAACCTTGCGCCCCGGTACATCATGTCCATTGAGAACAAGGGGCAGCATCCGAGCTTTCAGGTGTTTGTAGAGCTTATGACGCTGTTCAATGTCTCGGTAGACCAATTCCTGTTTCCTGACATTGGCACGGGAAAGTCCACGCGCCGCCGCCAGCTCGATGCAACGCTGGACGAGCTGGACGAAAAGGACTTCCTTGTGTTGCAATCCACAGCCAACGGATTGAAAGAAGCCAAAGCCGAATAACAGTCGTAGACAAAGACGCTGCAAATCGAAAGATTTGTGGCGTTTTTCTTTTGCGGGAGTTTGGCAAAATGGCCTTTTGTAATTGTAATAGTAACGGGGATAGGTAACGTAGCAAGCATAGGAAGTGTATTGACACTTCCGTGTTTTCACCGAAGCGGCTCCCGCCGTTCTGGACGAAAATTGCTTGATGGGGACACCCCATACCCCGAAAAACGAGTACGAAAGGAGTACGGCAATGGCCGAGAGAATACGAAAAATCCCACTCATGTTCTATGTCGCGGAGGACGAAATGGCCATCATAAACGAGAAGATGAAGCTGCTTGGCACAAGCAATAAGAGCGCCTACCTGCGCAAGTCAGCCATCGACGGCTATGTCATCAACATTGATACCGCTGACATCAAGGAGAACACGGCCCAGCTCCAGCGTATCGGCAATAACGTCAATCAAATTGTAAAGCGCATGAATCAAACCGGCAGCTTATACGCGGCTGACGTGGCCGAAGTAAAGGAGCTATTGAAAGAGATATGGCATACACAGAGATACATCCTATTAAGTCAACGCTGGACAAGGCCATAGCCTATATTTGCAATCCAGAAAAAACGGACGGAAAACTCTTGATTTCCACGTTCGGCTGCTCCCACGAAACGGCTGATATAGAGTTCCAGTTCACCCTCGCTCAAACAAAAATGCGCAAGGGTGATAACCTCGCCCATCACCTGATACAAGCCTTTGACCCCGGCGAAACAACGCCGGAACAGGCTCACGAAATCGGGAAAAAGCTGGCCGATACTGTAACAGGTGGCAAGTACGAATATGTGCTTACCACACACATAGACAAAGGCCATGTCCATAATCACATCATGTTCTGCGCCGCCAATTTCATTGACCGCACCAAGTATAATTCCAATAAAAAGAGCCTGTATCAGATACGAAACGCCAATGATAAACTGTGCCGTGAATACAACCTTTCTACCATCATTCCGCGGACGGAGCAGGGCTTTGGCCGGATAGAGTTTACCGACGAGAGTGGCCAGCGCGTCACACGGCCAGCGAAGTCGTGGGCAAAGAGCCGCGACGAGTACCATGTCGAAAAGAAGGGCGTGGGCTGGAAAGCCCAGCTAAGAAAAGCGATTGACGGTTACATAGCTGTGTCCTCGGATTTTGAGGATATGCTAAAGCGCATGGAAGCGGATGGCTATTCTATCAAACGCGCAAAATATCATTCCTATAAAATGCCGGATGCGGACGAAAAGACGCGCTTCACCGGCGGGCCGTCGTTGGGGCCGGAGTACACAGACGAGCGTATCAGGGAGCGTATCGCCGGTTTTGTGAAAGCCCCTGTAAAGAAAGTCACGCAGCGGCAGCAATACCAAGATGGGAGCCGCAACCTTATCACCAATATTGAGGATAGCATTAAGGCCCAGCAAAACGCCGGATATGCAAATAAGATTCTGATAAACAACCTGAAAATTGCAGCCAGCACGGTCAACTACCTCACCGAAAACAACCTGCTTCAAGATTGGCAGCTACGGGATAAAATCGTGGAGGTAAAAGCCGCTGAACAGCAGACCTTTGACACGCTCAAGCAGGTTGATAAGCGAATTGCCGACATGGGGCTGCTTATTAAGAACGTCGAAACCTACCAGCGCACAAAGCCCATCTATGAGCAGTACCGTAAGGCGAAAAATAAGGAACAATTCTTTAGGGAGCATGAGAGTGATATTATCCTGCATGGTGCGGCGCGAAACGCCCTTAAAGCCATACAAGCGGACAGCGGAAAGCTCCCGCATCCCAACACACTCCGCGCCGAATACGAGCAGCTCACACAGGAGAAAAACCAGCTCTATGCTGAACATAACGCATTGAGAAAACAGGTGAAAAAGCTGGACACCTTGCAGGCCAATATCGACAGGATATTGAACACTTCCGGGCAAGGCCGGGAGCCGGAGAAAGATAAGTCAAAAGACGTTGATTTATAATTGTCACCATAAATGAATAGGAGCTGTAAAGATACATCGCGCGAAATAATTGTGTCAAACCCATTGCTTTATTGCAGAGGATAGTGTAATATTGTGTTACGCCCAATCGGGCGTAATGTAAAAAGGCGGTAATAACAATGCGCAATGAAACGTCGGTGCAATCCATTCTGAAAGCACGTCGGGAGGAATTGGGCCTGACACAGCAACAGGTAGCAGATGCAGCTTCGGTAAACATTCGCCAATATCAGAAATTTGAATCTGGAGAACGGAAGATTAGTGGCACCTCACTTCGCATCGGAGTGGCTATCGCTGACATTTTAGAGCTGGATGTGCATGAGCTTGTAAACACGCCATCAGCGGGCGAATACCTGAAAAACAAACGAGCTTTTGAACAACAGGATAAGGGGGAATAAATATGGGGTTAATCGTAGTGGAATTGTTAATCGGCGGCATTCTGGCCGTTGTCCTAACAGTAATTGGCTTGTTCTTCGGACACATCATCATCTTTGACAGCATCGCTCTTGCCATCGTCGCTGGGTTTGTCTCGCATGGTGTATTCCATATCCATCCAGCTCTATCGCTACTCATTGGGATTGTCACATTCTTCGGGCTGTTTTTCCTGCAAAACACTAAGGTGGGCTTTTGGATAATCGGTGGCTTGCTCTCGCTGATTTGGGGGTTCATCTTCGCCATGATGGCCTATGAGTTTACCAGCAAGGATATGATATGGACAAATGTTGTGTTTGGCTTGGCAACGCTCATAATGATAGGGCTGCACATAAAGGCACGGAACAGGTATAGCGAGGTTTGATTGCTGAAATAGTGAAGGACGGGGCTATACAGCTCCGTCCTTCGTGGTACATCAAATGCCAGTGGTTACGGCATAGCTCTCAACAGCGTGATAAATGAAATTGCTTAAGGGTGGAATTAAAGGTGTTTCTGAAAATAATGTCATTGGTTGGAGCCGTCACTCGACAATACCCCTGATTCTCGAAAGGTCAGCACTACACAGCGTTTCCAGATTAGCGAATATCTTTTCGGCTGGCCAATCCCACCATTTTAGCTGTAGCAGATGCCCAATCAGCTCATCAGCGAAGCGGGGCTTAATGATTTTGACCGGATTGCCACCCGCGATATGATATGCCGGTATGTTTTTGGTCACTGTCGAGTTTGCCGCAACAATTGCCCCATCCCCGATATGCATCCCGGGCATGATGGTAGTGTCCTGCCCAATCCACACATCGTTGCCGATGACAGTATCGCCCTTGAAGGGCAGCTCGTCCACCGTAGGCGTACATTTTTCCCAACCGCCGCCCATGATGTTAAAGGGGTATGTGGTGACCGAGTCCATCCGGTGGTTGGCACCATTCATCACGAACTGGACGCCTTTGGCGATGGCACAAAATTTGCCGATGATGAGTTTGTCGCCGAGAAACTCGTAATGATGAGTGACGCATTTTTCAAAGTGCTCTGCACCGTTGATGTCGTCATAATAGGTATAGTCGCCGACGATGATATTCGGGTTTTTGATGACATTTTTTACAAAGCAAACCTGTTTTATCTGCTCATTGGGATAAATGCTGTTGGGGTCTGGACCAAACACTATCTATTCACCTCACAATTCCATCGAGCCATCGTTCAAGCTCAGCCTCATCAATCGTACCGCCCATGGCAAGCCCCGGTATCAGCCTTGCGCCGGAACACTCTTGCGCAATACAGCGCTCTATCTCCCCGAAACCGCCACCGCCATGGGTGCAGAAGGGTACAAGCGTTTTCTCGGAAAAATCATGTGCCCGCAGAAAGGACAGCACCGGAGGGGCGATGGATTTGAACCAGTTGGGTGAACCGATGAAGACAGTATCGTATGCGTCAATCGGCTCGCCGCCGGAAATCAACTGGGGGCAGTACCCACGCTCGATTTCTGCCCGGACTTCTTTCGTGGCGGTGTTGTAATCAAAGGAATATGCCTGCTCCGGGACGATTTCCCGCAGCTCTCCGCCGGTTTGCAATGCAATTTCCAGCGCAAAATTTTCTGTATTTCTTGAGAACGAGTAATAGGCTATTAAGATGTTTGGACTCATGTGCATCTTGTGCCTCTCAATATTTCGCCTACAGTTTCTTCGGGCATCTGGCGGCTGTTATCAATCCAAAGGCCGATGCGCGGTGTTGTCGCCATAAAATCCCCGTGCAGGGCCTCCACATCAAAACCGATGTACCCGGTTTTCGGGCGGGTATCTTCTCGTTGGCGGATGGTTTCGACATCCGGGCAGAGCACAATCGTCCGCACCGGCTCCGGCTCAAGCATAGACAAAAACCGGGGCAGCATCTCACCGTAATAGTTGTCCTGCACAATGACGGTAAATCCAGCTTTGTGGTATTCCTTTGTCGCCTGCGCAGTCAGGCGATAACGCAGTTCAAGCTGAGAAAGAGCCTCCTCACAGGGTTTATCGCTCATTTCTTTCCCGCCGCTAACAATCATCTTGCGGAACACATCGCCTCGCAGATGCACGGATTTGGGAAACTCCTTCGCCAGTTGCTCCGCCACGGTGGATTTGCCGCTGGCCATTAGGCCGGTAATCACATAAATCATAGTGTCTGCCCCTTCACAAACTTCATATACACCAGATAATTCACGCCGCTTTGCTTGCTGTGCTTCTCTTTGGTACGCATGAACTCTGCAAAGCCAAGCTTCTCATACAGCCGCACTGCACTCGTATTGGTATCGGCCACCTCCAGCACATACTCGGCATATGGTTCGGTGGCGATGATTTGGCCGATTAGCTCCTTTGCAACACCTTTGCCACGATGTGCCGGTGCAGTGGCGACAAACTCAATCGTCCCCATACCCGCTGTAATTCCGAAGGGATAAGGCTTTTCTTCAAACTGCTTTTTCAGGATCATGTGGGTCATTGTCCCCATGAGGAAACCCAAGTGCTGCCGCAGGGGCTGCTTTTCAAGGTGAACACACTTCGTAACGCCATCGGTGCAGGCGGTTATACCCGCGACAGCATCACCTTCCATGGCAACGTAGAACACATCCAAATTGAACATATGCGCAAAGGCGCGGGCGAGCTTTTCTTTATCCTTTGAGAAGAACTTTAGCCACTGGTGAAAGCCCTCCACAAAGACCGTGCTGATTTGCAGGCGGATATTTCTGTCAACTTCACAGGCCTTGATAATCTTCATTGTGCCTCCTCCGAGATTCTTGCCGTCAGCAGCTCTGCGGCCATATGCAGCGCCGCCAGATTGTCACGCAGCATTTTATGCTGCCAGCAATCCTCCTTCAGCTTTGTCTGCGCCTTTTCCGATTTGCTGATGAGGGATGCAAGCGGTGCTTTTGCGCGCTCCAAATCTGCAATTGTGCAGTCGGGCACGATGTCGTCAGCTTCTCTCAGAATGAGCATTCGGGCGACACGCAGAGCGTGGATTCTGTTTTCCTGCAAGCTGTGCTGAGATGTTCTGGCGGCGAATTTGGACTGCGCTTTTTCGGCGCGCGATATCATGTCGGCAATGGCATCGAGTGCATTTTCGATGTCGACGTCCTCCAAATGCCCCATGCCTTTGGACAAAACTCCCACATCATCAGCCAAACCTCTCAATAGCGCACAGGCTTTTCGGTTATCCACTCCGGCCGACGCGAACACAGCATCAATCCTATTTTTGAAGCTCTCGGGCTTAATGGCAAAACAGTCAATCATTTTCACGGCCTTCTTTTCGTTCAGGCAGTATTCCTCATTGAGAGCAAAAAGCACCTGATTGAGCGCCGAAACAGCGCGCACGATATGCGCGGTCACATAATAAGCATCGTCTTTGTCCACATTATTTTCGGCGAACATCAGAGAGAAACCCGCTTCAAAAGAGAAAAAGCCGACAAGCGCCTTTTTGAGTGCGCTTGGATATTTTTTCGCCGTCTGCTTTAACTTCGATATATCACCATTATCCCAAAGCACCTTGCACACAGCAAGCTCGCCCATGTACATCGCGTTGATGTAAGCGTGAGGATGTCCTGTCTGATAGTGCGCGGAAACATTTCCGCCCTGGCATTCCTCGATTTCCTTATTCACCCGCGCGACATCACGCAAAATGAAATCCACATGGTATCCGTCGATGACAAGCCATCCGCCGCCATTTACCCATTTTCCCCACTGTCCGGGGGGCGAAATGATATTTGTCCGGTGTTCGTCATCAACAACCCGTGCGGCGTTGTTCAATGCTGCGATATCGAGAGCGGCGCTATCATAATAAATCCCGATATCAATGTCGGAATCAGGCGTGTATGTCCCTCTGGCGCGGGAACCGCCGAGCACGACGCTTTCAATGCCGGGGACTGCACGAAGCGCAGATACCACTTTATCCGTGATGGCTTTTATCTCGTTCATAAATTCCCTCCGTCAGCGTGTTTCATCATTCATCGCCTTCCCAAACCGGCTTTAAGGGCAAGCCCAGCTCTGCATTTGCAAGGTCGTAAATCTTTTGCAAAAAATCTGTTTTTGCTCGGGTGTAGCTTTCCATATCACTGCTGTTTTTTTTTGCGCAGGCCTCTTTGACCGCGCCATACTCCGATACATACTCAGGATGTCGGCGCAGAAAATCCCGAATTACGATCTCACTTCTGTTTTCCAGCCCTTCATTGGGAAGCAGATGTATATTGTACCGCCATACTCCGTCTACAATTTTGCGGAACAGATGCCGCCCCCGCATATCTGTCGGTACATACTGATACTCCGGCAAGGTAAGCAGTTTTTCGTAATATGCAGGTTCCCTTAGCTCCGCGACGCCTACAAAAATATCAATAATCGGCTTTGCGGCCTGATCCGGAATCGCCGTGCTGCCAACATGCAGGATCGTTTGGGCGCCAAGGGCGGCGAGGCTTTGCAGCCGCTCCTTTTCCTGACGAAACGCATCCGTCCACTGAGGGTTGTATGCCACAATTTCGATATTCACCAGAAAGCCTCCCGCTTCACATCGAGTCGTAATTTAATCATTTCTCGCCTTCATGACGAAAAACACATAGGAGTAGTATTCTTTATACCTGTCATACAAATCGGCCTCGTCAATCCCTGCGTCCAGAAAGTCCCGCACGCCCTCCATATTGCCATACTGCTCCGCGAACGCCGCCGTACGTTCCCGGATGGGAGTGTAATAGTGGTCGGTCCAGCAGCTTTCAGGCAGGATAAAATGCTCCAGCAGCGTGTAACCGCAATCACTGATGACCTTCAGCTTGGCCGGGATGGTGTCAATTTCCGGGTAGGCGTTGACCCAGTAACGCGCAAGCTCCTGCGGGCGCGTTTCGGTCAGCCAGCAGATTTCACTGACCACAAGACAGGCGTCGGGCCTGAGCAGACGCTTCCATTCCCGCAAGCCCCTCTCAAAGCCGATGTGGTAGATGCAGCCCTCCGCCCAGATAAGGTCAAAGCTGTTATCCGGGAAGGTCAGTGCGTCCATCGACATCTCTACCGGCTCAACGCGATGCGCCACGCCGCATTTTCTCGCTCTCTCAGGGAGGGCTTCCAGAAACATCGGCGTCAGGTCAACGGCTGTAATCTGCGCCGGCGTATTGCTTGCCAGTACCATCGTCTGTGCGCCGGTGCCGCAGCCGATGTCGAGGATGCTTTTGGCGGATTTGCCATTCGGCGTAGCTTCCAGTGCCCGCAGCGTCATTTCATCACTTCCGGGGCCCTGCCGCTCAGCGTCCCTGTGAAATTCCAGAATCAAGTTTAATAGTTCCATGATGCAGCTCCTTTGCTCATCCGGCTGGCTTGAAACCGCCCCTGTCACTGCATTGCGCGAACCAAGCCATATCCTGTTTTCGTTTTGAAGGTATTTTTGATATCGTCCTTTAGCTGTTCCGGCAAATCAACGGCATGCTTCAGATTTTCCAGTTGGTCAGCTTCCCATAGGATTTGAAAATCAAGGCCGTCAATTCTCTCCGGTGTATGATGGTTGCCCACGATATAGCACACCCGATCCACCACATCGGGCTCACAATCATGGTTCTCCAATATCTCACGAGCTACGCCCGGCCCTTCCATTTCCTGATACCTTCCCTCGATGGAGTCGTACTTCTCTTTTGCCAAAACAGCACCGATATCGTGAAGAATCGCGGAAAGTGTGATGATGTTCCTTTCTCTGTCAGACACATTCTCGCCATTCATGATGGTTTCCGCGTTTTCGAGAACCGACAGCGTGTGGGTGATACCAAAAGGTATGTCGCAAAACACAGCTTTCATTTGCTCGATAATCAATTCGTATCGCATCGTAGCTCCTTAAATCTATCAGCTTACTGCTGCAAAATAATGATTTCCCCTTCGCCCGCTGGCTCTTCAAACCCGTTATAATATTTTGACAATAATTCATCCGTTATTTCAAAAGCAGAGTTAGCCTCAATACTTTGGTTGCGTATTCTGAGCCTTTTGCGCAAGACCTCAATGTCTGCTTTCATGTATACCAATTTTACAGATGCTCCCGCATTTTCGATGAGCGCCCTATACTGATCACGCCTTTTACGATCCCAAAAGCTAAAATCTATGAGAACATTTTTGTTCTTATCCAGCAATAATAAAAGCTGTTCGCGCAGTTGCGCTTCCACCTTTTTTGATATACTTTCGTATTGCTCCGCAGGATAGTCAACACCGTACTGTCCATAATTTGCCCATACCGTTTCATCAATTGAAAGCCTTATGTAACCCTCTTGCTCTTTTTGCCTTGCATATGTCGTTTTTCCGGCTCCACTTACGCCGCACATCATAATAACTTCTGCCATAATTTCCACCATTTAGATCCTCCGTTTTACCAATCATCCGTTGTAAGCGGCCTCCAGCGCTGCAAGGTCAAGCTTCTGCATACCGAACATCGCTTTGTTCACCCGCTCCACCCTGTCCGGGTCTGGGTCGGCCAGCATGCTGTTTAACGCCGTCGACACAATTTGCCAAGTCAGGCCGTATTTATCGGTGAGCCAGCCACAGTCGAGAGCTTCACCCTCTTTGATGAAGGCACCCCACAGGCGGTCGATTTCCTCCTGCGTGTCGCAGCTCACCATCAGCGAGGCGGCGGATGTCAATTTGAAAGCCGGGCCACCGTTGATGGCAACGTACTCCTGCCCGTCCAACACAAATTCCACCGACAGCACCGAACCTTCCGGCATACCTGAAACCTCCGCACCGGACGCCCGATATCGGGTGATGCGGTTGATGCGGGAGTTTTGGAATAGAGAGATGTAGAAGCTGGCGGCTTCCTCGGCCTGGGTATTGTACCATAGATTTAAGATGATTTTTTGCATGAAAGGACGCCTCCTTATGAATTATTACTTTCCTGCGCGAGCCATAATGTCCGCTACGACTTTCGACTTTGCATCGGCATAATGCTGGATATGTGTCCAAGCGCGGTTCGCCAGCTCCCGCTTGACGCTGGCATATAGTTCGCGGTCGCTCTCGTTCATCCGTAGCCAGTCGCGGAAAGCCAGCATCCTTTCCGGCTCTTCGCAGCCTTCGCTGAACACATGGAGGTTGATATCAACATCCGGCCCCTTGAAGAGTCGATGCTCGTACCAATCCGGCTCCCGGATGCGCAACCGGTACCTGGCAGCTTCCATCAGTGGAACATAATCAGCTTCCTCAGCGGAGTCCCGCACGAATAGCAGAATATCAATAACAGGCTTGGCGCACAGCCCCGGCACCGAGGTAGAACCAACATGGTGGATGTGAAGCGCCTTGTCACCAAGGATTGCTTTGATCTTTTTCGCTTCCCCTTCAAACCACATAGGCCAGTCGGGGTTGTAATCGGCAAGCAAAACCGTTCCGTTTAGCGGCGTTCTTTCGCCGATGGTCACGCTGTCAACGTACCTGTCTCGCGCTGTATCGCTTTGAGCAAGCACATCTAAATTAGCCATGTCCAACCGGTCAATTTCACGCAGTTCATAACCGCTATGAAATAACCTCTGCGCCTCGGCAGATATGCATGGCACGGTTCGGCCTTCAAAAACTGCCGCCGAAAACCACTCCGCCTTGAAATCATACCAACCGGCGCCATCCGGCATAGCCTGTCTTGCGCTGCCGGATTCGAAAATCTCAAGAGGATGAATATCAATATAGCCGTGCTCGCTGTGATGCAACTCAACGCGTGACGGCCTCCAGTCTGTAGTGATGGTGTAACCCACTTCCTGTAGCTTGGAGAGCAATACATCCTCATAAACACAATCAAAATCGATATCAATATCACGATGCTCACGCGTCTGTTTCCCAAGCAAAATATCAACGCCCCACCCACCGTCAACCCAGTAGCGGAACTTTAAGCTGTCCAGCAGATCTAATATGCTCATCAGGCTTTCTTTGCCTACTGTTTCCGTTTGATTCACAGAAAACTCACCTCTACTCTTTGGGAATTCCATGTCACGGACGCTTGCTGTAGACAAGCTCTGCGATTTCGCCAATCTTTTGCATACTCTCCAGCTTCAGGTCGGCGCGGGGGAATCCCTCCGGGAACAACGGGATGCCATCTCCTAACAGCACAGGCATGAAGTAGATGAAGTATTGATCAATCAGTTTGTCCGACATGAACAATCGAACAATCTCCCCGCCTCCCACAAGCCAGATATCGCCCTTTGATGTTTGCCGAATTTGCCGAAGCAGCTGCGCAGGCGGCAAATCGGTCGCCTCAATGCCACCCCTTTTATCCAACGGCTGCCTTGTATAGATAAAGCGCTTCTTTCCCATATAGGGCCAGTTGCCGGGAGACAGGTCATTAACTACTTGCCGATAGGTCGTGCCACCCATAATCAGCGTATCCACCGAGTTGTAGAACGCCTCATAGCCGAGATCAGGCTGCGGCGAAGGGGTGTCATCCAAAAACGAGATGCCACCCTCAGCATCTGCAATGTAGCCATCCAACGAGCAGGCAATGTATAAAATCAGCTTCGACATATTATTCTCCTTCAATTCGCCTGGTTTTCATTCCCCATAAAATACGCCATTCCCAGCTGTGTGCGGTTGCTCACGCACAGCTTTTCCATAATCACAACAATGTTGTTGCGCACCGTGCCCTCGCTCAAAAAAAGCTGCGCGGCAATCTCCTTGTTTGTCAGTCCCTGCGCCACAAGCCGGGTGATGTCCAGCTCCCTTTGGGTAAGCTGATTCATTGCCGGATTTTCACTCATGGTCAGCTTTTTCAACGCGCCGGCGGAGAGTACACCCGCGCCGTCCATCATTGCCCGCAGCTTGCCCGCAATGTCCGAAAGCCGGTCGGTCTTTATCAAATACCCGCCCGCCCCCGCCGAGAGAGCCTGCTGTATATTGGGCTTATCGTCAAAGGTCGTCAGCATCATCACGCGCACATGGGGATAACGCTGCTTGATCAGACGCGTGGCGGCAACGCCATCAATACCTGGCATGCGAATGTCCATCAGCACAATATCCGGCGTTTGCTCCTCTAAAAGCCTGAGCGCTTCCGCGCCATCGGAAGCACAGCCGATGACCTCAATATCGTCCTCACGCGAGAGCGTCAGGGATAAGCTTTTTACGATTAATGGATCGTCGTCAACGATGAGTAGCTTCATATTGATTCTCCTATCGGTATCACACATATGACGCGGAAAGTTTCGCCCGCGTCTATGGATAGGCTGCCGCCGATCGACGCCGCCCGGTGGCGCAGGTTCCGCAGGCCGATTCCTGCCGCACCCATGCGTTTCCCTGCGCCGTCATTTTCAATGCAGAGCCTTACGATAAGCGGCGTAATATCGAGGTCTACGCTCACACGCTTTGCCTCGGCGTGGCGTACGATGTTGGTCAGGCTTTCGCGCAGACAGGCTTCAAGCATACTCCAGACGTAGACTGGCACCTTGGATGAATCGCCATAGACGTTAAAGTCCACCCCACAAACGGGAAAGCGTCTGCATACCTCGCGCAGGTTATCCGCGCCGATAAAGGTCGTGGTCGAAAGGTTATGAACCGCATCGCGGATTTTGCCCGCACCGCTGTTTAAGCGTTCAAGGGCGACGTCGTACAGCTCTAACGCTTCCGCATTCGATCCGTTCAGCATTTCACGCGCCGTTTGAAAGGATATATACGCGGCGACAATTTCATGCCCGGCGCTGTCGTGGATTTCGCGGGCAATTCGGGCGCGCTCGGCCACGGCGGTCATTCGTTCAATCTGCGCCGACGCTGCAAGCAAATCGCTTTGCAGCTGCTCCAGCTCATAGTATTTTGAGGCCTCCGTGTCGCGCAGCTTTAGCCCGCGCTTGTGTTCAGCTTCCCAGATTCTATAGAACAATTCCGATATGACAAAAACGCTCAGCGCAAGATATTGTTCTGAAAATAGCAGGAGAACGCCGTCAAGGACGATTGAGGGCCAGAGCTTCGGCAGCCGGAACCGCAATACCGTCATAATCGCAATTACCATAACGGGGAGAAAGCCTGTTGTCGCCCCAGAGTCAATCCAGGTCAGAAACAACAGGCCAAACCCTATTACCTTGCAGATTATGAGCATCAGCTTCGGCACTTATACGATTCTCCTTTTACTGCCATATACCATATACAATACGGCAAACAGAGCAATTACAGCGGCGGAGAGCCAGTAACCGCCCATGACGTCTCCGCCTTGCAGGGCAAGGATTCCGTTCGAGGCCCAAAACGCCGGGAACAGCGCTCCGATATAGCGCAAGGCGCTCGGCAAAACCTGAAGCGGAATGAAAAACCCGCCCAGCATCGCCACAACGCTCATCAGCACAGAGAATATAGCGTAGCTGGTTTCCCGGTCCTTGAACATGCAGCTCCATGCGAATGAAAACGCCACCGACGCCGCCGCAAACAGAAAGTAGAGAAGCATCAAGGACAGTGTAAACTGGGGCCCCCACCCATACAAGCTGCTGCCTATTATTCCAACTGCCAGAATTTGTACAGTCAGCGATGTCATTGCCGCCATCAGGTTTTGCGACAGGTATCCGAGGGTGGTAACGGGCGTTGTAAATATACGGATGAGTGTGCCGTCGAGCTTGTCGTTTAAGATGCCTCTGGCCGCCATAAAGGCGCCGTACATAATCGCCACGCCGATAAACGAAAAGCCGATTGCCGAGCTGCCGCTCCACAGGCCGGGTATCAAAATCAGCGCCAAGGGCAGCGCGGCGTTGAATACAAGGGACAAGGGATTGCGCCATGCGCGAAGCAGGGCGAATTTGTAGATGGTGAACTGTCCGCCGCGAGTGGTCGGAGTTACCAGCGTCAACTCCTTTTGCTCCGTAACATCAGCTGAATCCTGTGGTTTCGGCTCGGAACCGATATTTCCGAGATTTTCGACTTTGCCCCAAAAGCGCTCGGACTTCTCCCATACGCTTTTCTTTTTTTGCGAACGTGCTGCGGCTAGTGCGGCGGAAGCGCTTTTCTCCGACGCAAAGCCCCTCTTTTTGCCGACAAGGATAACGACCACGGCAAGTGCGACAAGCATTGCGTATAAAATCCCAAGACATAACAGTGCGTCGCTCATATTGCCGCCGATAAAGCCGGAGTTTGTTATTGCTCTGTTCGCAAGTGAAACCGGCGTGCCGTACGAGGATAAAAACTCCAGTACAGGGCTGCTGACCTGGGGTGCATTGCCACCCGAAACAACACCGATATAACCGCTGGCAAACAGCATGACCCAAATGGCGCACTGCCCGATTGCCTCCACCGTCCCCTTTTTAGGAAACAGCAAAAACAGCAGCATCCATATCATCTGCGACAGGCCGGAGCAAGCGAAAAGCGTCAGGACCAGCACTAGGGGATTCCCCCAGTACGCTTTCAAGAAAAGTGCGGATATACCGATTACGACGCCGCCCTGAATTACACAATACAGAAAGCAGGCGGACAGTACACCAAACACATAATTGTTCGATTTAACAGGCATGGAAAACATGCGCCAGCGCCTGTCACCCCGAAAGTCCGAGTGAATATAGTCAAGCAGCACATTGCCGCCGAAAAACTGAAACATCACCATAATCATCGGTGCCAATGATGAGGCTATCATATTGTAGCCGTCATGCATATACTCTGTTCCGTCTCCGGCAATTCCCGTGAATACCATTGTCATGATAATTATCAGCAGGGTGGGCATACCCGTAACGATTCCGATTCCCACAGGTTCTTTTAGCGAACGGAACAGATAATGCTTAAAAATCAGTCCCTTCATCTCACATCACCCCGTTATCGCCGCCGTCACGCAGGCTTTTTCCGGTCAGCGTCAGAAACACATCCTCAAGCGTCGGCTTTACCACCGAAACATCTGTTACGCCGCCGTGCCGCTGGGCGATCTCAATGATGCGGTTGAGGTTGCCGCTGCCCGCCGTGGATACGATTTCGTAGGCGTTGCCACTTGCCGTTACGCCCTTAACGCCGGAAATCGCTTTTAGCTCCTCCGTTAATTCATCGGAGGACTGCACCGCCGTGAACAGGGTTTTGTCCTCGTGCTGTATGCGCCCGACAAGCTCGCCCAGGGTTCCCTCCGCGATGACCCGCCCCGCGTCCATAATGGAGATGCGGTCGCAGATGGCCTGCACCTCCTCCATGTAGTGGGAGGTATAGAGCACCGTTGTGCCCTGCCTTGCGATTTTCTTCACGGATTCCAGAATATGATTGCGGGACTGGGGGTCGATGCCGACGGTCGGCTCATCCATGATGAGAAATTTCGGCTTGTGGACGAGGGCGCAGGCGATATTAAGCCGACGCTGCATACCGCCGGAAAATTTCTTCGGGTATTTTTTTGCATGCTCTGTAAGCCCGACAAACTCCAGAACGGCTTTTACATTGGCGGCAAGCTCCGCACCACGGAGCCCGTGCAGCCCGCCGAAATACCGCAGATTTTCGGCAGCCGTCAGGTCTGTAAACACCGTGATCTCCTGCGTGACAAGCCCCATCTGCCGCCGGGTATTCAAATTGGTGACGGTTTGGTTTTCCCCGAACATAGTCACCCGGCCGCTGTCCGCCGGGATAAGGCCGCAAAGCACGCGGATTGCCGTTGTTTTGCCCGCTCCGTTGGGTCCAAGCAGACCAAGTATTTCCCCCTCGGAGATGTCCAAATTAACGTGATCAAGCGCCGTTACATCACCGTAGCGCTTGACTACGCTTTCCATGCTGGCTATCATTTTCCTCGCCCCCTGATATTGTTATAGTATACCATGATTTTAGCGTGGCGGCGAAGAGAACAGTAGTTACATTTGTCACGGAATATGCGTGAAGGGTAAAATAGGATATATTTCAACAGTAGCACAAAGCAAATCTCTTCGGCGATGCCTGGTTTCGCATTATCGTCATAATATGCAGCAACACAAAAACAGGGAGCGCAGCAGCCGCAAGGCCACTACGCTCCCAGTTTATATATGCGCCATACACGCACCATTTTAATACAGTTCAGGCACATTGCGCCGGGTAATAGAAAGATACTCCGGCTTGATTTTCCGTCGCTTTCAGGGCCGCAAAACCGCTATACAAGCACCTTTTTTGCACCTATTTTTCGTTTGGAAAGGTAGACAGGACAAATAACGATTTCGGCTCGGAAGCTCTGCTTGCAATCACACTGGCATCGGCGGCAAAGCTCGTTATGCTGCCGCCGCCCTTTGGGGCCAATAAATAAGCTCCATTCCAGCCGCGCCCGTTTGCTAAGTCTTGGCATAGATACCTCCCATCATAGTGATACCTCCTTGTCTTTAGCGTTGTCCGACGCAGCCCGGACGCTGGGCGCGGCGGCTTTCAAGCTCTCTATGATAGAGGGCTTTTGTTTTGCGCTGGCGGCGCGTGGCTCATTTGCGGAATAATCATCAAGGGCCATCTGCTCCGGCCCACGGGCTTCTTGGCTGGCATCCATGTTCAGCTCGGAATCCAGAAATGCAAGCCGCGCAGACTTCGCTTCCAGCTCTTTTTCAAAGGGGAACGGCTTTTCCCGTTCCCGCTCGGCGTTCCCTACCTGTTGATGCAGGTTTTCTAAATGCTTCTGCACAGAATCAAGACGCTGGGGCAAATCTGCTATTGCGTTGTTCAAACGGGTAATGTTGCCGAAAACATCTTCACCCAAAGAAACGCCGGTCATGTTGCCTATCCTGTCGCCGTAGCTCATGTTGCCTTTCAACAGCACGACGAATTTCTTATTTGCTGTCTCAAAAGCAAGGCTCATTTCAAGCCCGCGATAGGTGCCGAGCTTCATGGGTTCCGTGCCTTTGATGTGTTTACAGGTAGAAAGCAGGGCTTCACCGGCCTTTTTCTTGTCGGTAAGGATGGCGCCGCCGATAACCATAGGCGAAAAACCGTCCTTATTGGGCTGCGTACCGGCTTCAATGCGGGATTGGTCGTTTTTTAATCCGGCAATACTCGCCTTTGCGCTCTCAATGGCTTTGGGGTAGTTGGTAAGCAAATCATCCTCCAGCCGGTAGAGCTGGCTTTGGTGGTCGGCTTTAAGAAGCCGCAACCGCGCCACCTCAATATCCAAATCCATCTTTTCCTTGATAAGTGGGTTCCCGGCGCACAAAGCCTTGATTTCCGCGTAGGATAGGGCCGTTTCGTCCACGTCCTCGCAGGAGCGCACGGGGCTTTTGCTGCTCATAATCTGGCTGATGAATTTTTGCTTGTTTTCGATGGTCTGATAGAGATAAGCGTCAAAGGTTCCCTCGGTAACATAGCGCGTAATGCCGACTTCGGGGTTCATGTTCCCCTGCCGGACGATGCGCCCAGCCCGCTGCTCCAAATCTGATGGTCTCCACGGGCAATCCAAATCGTGCAGATGGATAAGCCGGTCTTGCACGTTGGTTCCACTGCCCATTTTGAACGTGCTGCCCATCAGAACGCGCACCTTGCCTTGCCGCACTTTGGCGAAAAGCTCTTTTTTACGGACTTCGGTGTTTGCTTCATGGATAAAGGCGATTTCATCAGCAGGTATGCCCTTTGCCAGCAGCTTTTCCCGAATATCGTCATAGACGTTGAAACGGCCATCGGCGTTAGGGGTAGAGAAGTCGCAGAAAACAAGCTGGGCCAGCCTGTCGGCCTTGGTTTCGTTCCATATCCTGTACACGTCGTTCATGCAGGCGTTTACCTTGCTCCCCTCATCATCGGGCAGCATAGGGTTGATAAGCCGCTGGTCAAGCCCGATTTTGCGCCCATCGCTGGTGATTTTCAGCATATTATCTTCGCTGGGGTCGATGCCGCCACGGTGAACGACGGCGGCGCGTTTCGATAAATCGGCCACCATGCCTTGCTGAAGCTCGGAGGGTTTCACGACAACGGTGTTGTAATTGGCCTTTGGCCGGGGCAAGTCCAGCATATCGGCGGTCTTAATGTCGGCCACTTCTTTGAAGATGCCCATAAGCTCCGGCAGGTTGTGGAACTTGGCAAAGCGCGTCCGCGCCCGGTAGCCGGTTCCCTCCGGCGCAAGCTCAATGGCCGTGGTGGTTTCCCCGAACGTGGATGCCCAACAGTCAAAATGCGTCAGGTTCATGCGTTTGAGGGTGTCATACTGCAAATACCGCTGCATAGTGTACATTTCCGTCATGCTGTTGCTGATGGGCGTTCCCGTGGCAAATATAACGCCTTTGCCGCCGGTCAACTCGTCCAGATAGCGGCACTTGCCGAACAGGTCACTGGATTTCTGCGCTTCGGTCTGCGAGATACCCGCCACATTGCGCATTTTCGTATACAGAAAAAGATTCTTAAAGCTGTGCGCTTCGTCCACAAACAGGCGGTCAACGCCAAGCTGCTCAAAGGTTACAACATCGTCCTTTCGGCTATCGTCGGTGAGCTTTTCAAGCCGCGCTTCCAGTGATTTCTTGGTCTTTTCAAGCTGCTTGATGGAAAAGCGTTCCCCATCGTTGCGCTTTAGCTCGTCGATGCCATCGGTGATTTCCCATATCTGTTCCTGTAAAAGCCGCTCCTGCCGCTCCTTTGATAAGGGGATTTTTTCAAGCTGGGTATGGCCGATGATAACCGCGTCGTAGTCGCCGGTGGCAATCTTGGCACAAAACTTCTTGCGGTTCTTCATTTCAAAGTCTTTTGCGGTGGCCACAAGGATATTGGCAGAGGGATAAAGCCGCAAAAACTCCGAAGCCATTTGCTCGGTCAGGTGGTTGGGAACAGCCATCAGGCTCTTTTGACACAGGCCCAGCCGCTTACTCTCCATCGCGGCCGCAACCATTTCATAGGTCTTGCCCGCGCCTACTTCGTGTGCCAGCAGGGTATTCCCGCCATAAAGGATATGGGCAATGGCGTTGAGCTGATGGGGCCGCAGGGTGATTTCAGGGGATATGCCGGAGAAATTGATATGGCTTCCGTCATACTCGCGGGGCCGTGAGGAATTAAACCGCTCGTTGTAGGTCTGCACAAGGTCGCGGCGGCGGTCAGGGTCTTTGAATATCCAATCCTGAAACGCCTGTTTAATCGCTTCCTGCTTTTGCTGGGCAAGGGTTGTTTCCTTTTTATTCAGGACACGCTTTTCCTTGCCGTCCTCGGTGATGGTGTCGTACACCCGCACGTCTTTGAGGTTTAGCGTGTCCTCGATGATGCGGTAGGCGTTCATCCGCTTGGTGCCGTAGGTGACGTTGGCAAGCACGTTATTAGCCGGTACGCGCCGATGAGCGGTGACGTTCCATTCGCCGGTGTAATCGAAATAGTTTACCTTTATGCTATCTTCCAGATAGGACGGTGGTTGCAGGGTTTCATGGACAAACTGTTCGATATAGCTTTTGTCCACCCATGTAGAGCCAAGCCGCACGGATATTTCGCTGGCGGTCAGGTCTTGCGGTTGGGCCTTTTCCAGTGCGGCCACATTAACGGCAAACTCCGGGTACTGCTCGGCTGCGTCTTGGGCCTTGCGCAGCTTTTCGCGTACATTGCCGGACAGGTATTCGTCTGCGGTTTGCCAGCCCTTGTACCAATCGTTGCCCGCAAGGTCAAACGACCCGGTGGCGGGGTCTTTGTAGATAACGCCCTGCAAATCCCGCACAACGTCCTCAATCTTTTCGGGGCCACCCATGAGCTGGGCCATGTAAGCAAGGTCTACACCGGCCCGCTCTGAGATAGAAACGGCCAGTGCTTCGCTGGCGGTGTCAACCGATGTAACAACGCTTTTTTGCTTGATGGTGCGCTTGGAGAACATATCAGCCTTGCGGTCAAGCTCTCCGTTTTCATCCAGTATTTCAAGGGAACACAAAAGGAAGTAAGCGGAATCGCCCCCAAAGGCGCGGCTGTTGGCCGAGGAATTGATAAGGCCATATTTCTTTGTGAAGCCGTCATAGAGCCGGTTTAGCTCCGCTTGCTGGTCGGCAATCTCCGCGTCGCTGTATTCATAAAGCTGGTAATTTATCAGGCTGTGAACACAATCGCGCAGTTCCACCATGCCCTTGACGCGCTCCAGCGTCGTGGCGGGCAGGTCTGCCGGGTACATACGGGAGTTTTCGCGGAAATACACCTTATCGTCTACAACCGCATAGCTGTAATTGCGCACATCGGGGTCTGCCGGAATGGAAAGGTCAACCTGCTCCCCAATATCATCCAGCTCCACTTCGATAATATGGCCCTGAATATTGGCCGTTGCTTCCTGAAGCTGGTCGGCAAGGTCGGCTCCGGGGATGGGATGGCAAGCGGTGTCTTTCGCGTCGCCATACATACTTTCGTCGTAGGCCATCGTCCCCAGCACCATTTCAGGATGCTCGGCAAAATAGCTGTTTACGGGTATGCCGTCCTCGGTCTGCCCCAAATGCACCCAATCAGGCTCTATGTCCAACAGCCTGTCGCGCTTTTGCAGGAAAATGATGTCGGTGGTTACTTCGGTTCCGGCGTTCTTCTGAAAAGCATCGTTTGGGAGCCTGACCGCACCCAGCAGCTCGGCCCGCTGCGCAATGTACTTACGCACCGATGAATTGCGTTTGTCCATCGTGCCGCTGCTGGTGATAAAGGCAACAACGCCGCCCGGGCGCACTTGGTCAAGCGCCTTTGCGAAAAAGTAATCGTGGATGGCAAAGTTGTTTTTGTCGTATCGCTTATCCGGCACTTTGTAACTGCCGAACGGCACGTTGCCGATTGCCAAATCAAACAGCGCGTCGGGCGTTCCTGTCTTTTCAAAGCCGGTGATGCGAATATCCGCGTCTTGGTAAAGCTGCTGGGCAATCCGGCCTGTGATGCTGTCCAGTTCCACACCATAGAGCTTGGAGCCTTGCATACTCTCCGGCAGCATCCCGAAAAAGTTACCGATTCCGCAAGCCGGTTCCAAAATGTTGCCGGTCTGGAAGCCCATGCGCTCCACGGTGTCATAGATAGCCTTGATAACCGTGGGCGAGGTGTAATGGGCATTCAGGGTGGAAGCCCGCGCCTTGTCGTATTCCTCCGGGGTCAAAAGCTCTTTCAGCTCGGCATATTCCTTTGTCCATTTGTCGTTTTCGCTGTCAAAGGCTTGGGGGATGCCGCCCCAGCCCACATATCGGGATAGGGCTTCCTGTTCGGCTGGCGTGGCAAGGCGGTTTTCCGCTTCGATTTGTTTCAGGGTACGGATGGCGGCGACATTGAAGCCGTACTTGGTTTTCGCGCCACCCTCGCCCAAATGCTCGTCGGTGATATGGAAGTTGACGCGGGCCTGTGGCTCGGCTGCGCTCGGCGCGGGGCTGGCCTGTTCGTCTGCATGGTCAGCCACCGCAACCTGTTCCGCAAAGTCAAGCATCTGCTGTAAATTCGCTTCTGCATCGGCTTTGTACGCATCAAGCTCGTTTTCTGCAACGCGCTCAATCGCAAGCCGCTCTCTGGCGGGCAGGTTTTCATCAAGAATGACGATGCTGCCGTCCGGCTCCACGCGGGCCACAATCTGCGGCAATTCGTCAGGGTCAAAATCTTTTACGTTGTAGACGATGAGCCGGTCATTGACATAGCTGTAATCAAGCTCGTATTCCGAAAGATATTCGTTTTCGATAAAATCGGAAATATCCTGAAAGTCGCCGCGCCCACCGTGGGCATTGTAATCTTCTATACCCTCATCAATCAGTTCATCGGAAACTGCAAAACCACGCCCGTCAAGCTCTGTGCGGATTTGCCCAATCAGTTCCGCGTCCGGGCTGGGCATGACGGGGGCTTCCTGTGCCGGTGTTTCCGGCGATATGACTTTAAGATAGTTTTCCCGCACCTGCTCGTCGGTCAATTTACCATCAAGGTAGGCGTTTATCTGCTCATAGAGGTGGCCGGGAACGTCATTGCTGCCCCAAAACGCACCTGTGCTTGTAACATAGGTCAGGGAGCCGCTTCGCCCCAAAGCAAATTTAACGCCGTCTTTGTTGTAGCCGATAATGTCGCCATCTTCGTATTGGCCCAAATCAAAATCGGCTTTGGCGGTTTCCCAATCCACAAAAAATACCGGCAATCTGCCGGTAGGAACTGCTATATCCTGCGGCTGGGCTTCCGGCTGGGCTATGGGCGCGTCATCCTGGTACTGCTGTTCAGGATTATGCTCTGCTTCCTGCTGGGGTGCTGTCACGGGCGGCAAAAACTCCTGCCAATCAATAAGCTGGGCAATCCGGCGTTGTACTTTCGGCCACGGCACGGTGACATCTTCCGCGCTGTCTTTGGTGACGGTCAGGCCGCGCCCCTCTGCGCCATATTCGCCCCGCAAGTATTCTGCGGTGCCGCGCTCACGGGGATGTAGACACATATAGTCATAAGCGCGGCGCTTGCTTTCAGGGTCGCCGTTCCACGCGATGATGGCATTATCAATATCATCCTCGGTGATAACAAAAGCGGAGGGGTCAAGGCCCTCCGCTGCCGCCACGGTTTCCCGCTGCGCCTGTTCCGATGGGAGCGGCTCTAACTGTAAACCAGCTCCGTCAAGGTCAGTTCCTCCGCTTGCTGTTTCAAACTGTTCATGTGGGCTGTCCACGCCATCGTGTCCGTCGCTTTGTCCGGGGGCGGGCTCTGCTCCAGCAGCTCCGTCATAAGCTGCTCCACTCTCGCGCTGGCCGTCTGCTCTATCTCTATCAGGTGTGGGTATAGCTGCTCTTTCAGGAGCAGGGAATTGTACAATATTGGCCGGTGGTCTTTCAGATACGTCCGGCGCATCAGGCCGTACTTGCCCATCTGCATTTCTGGCAGACGGCTCCCGTCCGGCTGCTCTGAGAGGGTCAGGTTCGGAATGAGATAATCCCCGTGCTGAAGGTATGTCAAGCTGTCCATGTGAATTGCTCCTTTCGGCGGTTTTCTGCCGCTCATGCTTTTTTATGGTGACTTCAATTTCCCGCAAAACCTGTTCGGATAACTGGCTTACGCCGGTTCCCAGCGCATTGGCGGCTTCGGGCGTATTGAAATCGAATATGGGCATAAAATCTTCATCGCTGAAATAATCGTCGGTGTCGATGCCGCAACGCGACATCAGGCTATATGCAAGGCTAACGGTCAAAGCATCGCGGTAGGCAACCTCAATATTCAGCTCGTCGAAGTCCTCTAAAAAGCTGCCGTCTGTGCTGTACAAAATATCCTGCCGATGGTCGGCGTAATACTCGCTTGCCATTCTTCCGGCAATATCATAGAGGATGTTGCCCATATCGCCCTGCGCATCACTGTCAAAGGCATTTGCCAGCGCATCCATAACCGGGGCTTCGTGTTCCTGCCGCAGCTCCCAAAGGAACGGGCGACGTGCGTTGCGCCGCCCGTCCTCGGTGTCCGCTACATCAAATACATATTTCAACCGGGGCTTATCGGTGGTGGTGTCAATCAGGGCGATGCCCTTGGAGCCGCGCTTTACCCATCTGTTCATGGGTTCGTTCCATGTTTCGATGGGCGCACACGCCATCGCGTCGGGCCGCTGGGCATGAATCATCAGTTGTTCGGGGTACGGGTATTTATAAAGCCGAGCCGCTGTTTCCAAAAAGGAAGTCCAGCGTTCCCGGCTTTGCGTTATCTGACCGCCTGTGTGTTCGGCCAGCTGCGAATAGAATTGTAGTTTTGTCGCCAATCGCTAATCCTCCTGTTCATCGTCATAGTCGGCATAAAAGCCTATCTCGGAAAAATCATCGTCGGTGAGGGCTTCCAGCTTAGTGATAACAGCCCCCATAATCTCGCGGAGTTCGGGGTCGTATACATCAGGCAGACTCTCCCGAATTTCACGCAAAAGCGCGGCCCTGCTGCCGGTGTCATAAATGCACATCAGGTTCATTTCTTCAACGGTAAACATACGGCTATACCTCTCTTTCACTGTCGCGTTTTGGTGCGTTTTTCGGCTGTTCCCGTTCCTGTGCAGCCGCCTTTTTCGCTTCTTGTAGCTGGGCAAGGATGGAGGGCTTTTCTGCCTTAGTGCGGGTGGATTGCGCCGGTTTATCCTTTGCGCCCTGCTGCTCATGCTTGACCGCTCTGGCAAGGTCGAGCAATGAAATCTGTTGACCGGCTTTTACCTGCGCTTCCATATCGGCCACGGTGGGAACAGGCGGCATAGAAACGCTTATGTCTGCGATATGGTCGTTTTCCCAGCGTTCCACTTCCGTTGCCGCAATCTCCGGCTGCTTCATTTCCTTAAAAAAGTCCGGCAATTCTTTGATGTCGGCGCGGTCAATATAATGAGCGGTGGAGTTGCCGTCCTGCTGGATAACGATAACGTCACTCATGGAAAGGCTGTGGCCGGTGAAATCATCAGGGCGGTCTATATTGAACTTGTTATAAATACCCTCCAGCGTGTCCGTGCTGGTAAGCGGCGCGGTGTAAACAAGGTTGTAATTATCATGGTTGACGACAAGGCCACGGGCTTCAAGGCTTTCAAGAGCTTCCCAACGATAATCCCGTGTTTCGTCGCCGTCTTTAAGCTGATAGATAGTGTAGGTGGCATCCCTGCCATCTGGTGAATCAGCTTGGTTTTCCTGCAAAGCCGCTTTCGCCAGCTCATAATCTTTGGACGATTGCCATTCCTCGGCTTCGATGCCGAAAATGCCGCCGTGGGTTTCGATTTCGTCACGGTCAAAGGCCATCGCTTCGGTGCCATCAGGATAAAGCAGGTAGACGGTATGGTCTTGGTCGTAAAGCTCCAGCGCACGGTCTTGGAGCATGGGAAGAATGGCGGGGTCAGTATAGCCGTATAAATCCCGCTCCGAAAAGCCGATGCTGTTGTCGGGCAGAATGTCCGGCGTTAGCTCGGCTTCCAGCTCTATTTCTTCCGGCAGCGTTTGCTCATTCCGGCTATCCTCGGTGGCTGGCACGGGTTTTTCCAGTTCCGGCGTGTCCTGCGCAGGGGATAAGTCAATGCCGCGCTCCTTGCATATCTCGGCAAACCTGCCGTCAATGCGCTCAATCATGGAAGCCGCCGTTTTGCGGATAATATCAAGGGATGCTTTCAGCTCGTCCAGCTCTTTGCCCTTGCTCCACGCCGCCACATAGCCAAAGCTGTTATCGCCGGTTTCGATGCCGTAGTGCTGGCACACGACATAGGAAACGCTTTCGGCTTCCACTTCTTCGGCGCGGCGGGGGCGCGGCTTTGTTGCTGTATCCTGCGCGTCCTGTTCGGCTGGCTCGGCAATTACTGCCTGTTCCTGCTGTTCCAGTTGCAGGTTGTAATCGTGTATCTCGGCATGGGTCATTTCATGCAGGATTGCGGAAACGGTCTGCACTTCACTCATGCCCTCGCGGATAGCAATGCTGCGGCTGTCAAAACGGCACTCGCCGTCAGTGTCCGGGGAAAGCGGCTCAAAGCCGATGGGCATAGCCGACACATCGCGCAGCGCATCTAAAAATGCTTCATACTGCTGCACGTCGCCGGTTAAATCCTCGGAAAGCGTGGGCAGCGGCTTCCCATCAGTTTGCGATACATCGAAAACTGACACGGGCTTAAAGGCCGGAATGGTAACGTCCACTTCCTCAACAACAGGCTTGCCGTTCTTATCCAGCAAAGGGGCCTGCGTCTCAGGGTCGAGTTTCTCCATTTCCTGTTTTATAACGTAGGGTGAGGGGGCAAAAATGCGAATCCCTTTTTGCCCTTTCATCACATGGCGCTCAAACTCATTCTTCCATTTGTTAAAACCGGCCACTTGGGTTGCGTCCGGCATTTGAAGATGAATCAGCATGGTATTTCGGGTGCTGTAATTGTGAAAACGGGCAAGGGTATCGAGATAGGCAGCATACCTATCACTGGAGTATAAATCCTGAATGCCGGTTTCCAGCCGTTCGGTCAGGGCCTTTACTTCTTCGCGAATTTTGTTGTTGTCTGCCATAGGCGGCTCCTTTCATTTTTTTGAAAATAAATACGCCGCTGCACAGGGCAAACGGCGCAAATTATGTTGTTTTGGGGTGCTTGGGAATGGTATACTGTTTATATCTTAAAGAGACGGGCAGGGGTTCATTTATGGAACATCCATTCAAAGATAAAATCGTAGTTTTCATAGGCAATCCGGGGAGCTGCACAACACAATCGGCGCGTGATGCGCTGACCGAAGTCGGCGGGATTTTTGACAAGCGGGTTGGCACATTCACAAACTATGCCGTGGCATTTCCTACTGCTGAAAAGACGCAAAAATATCAAAAGGCTTTGGAGTTGGAGCGGCATGGGCTGCTGTCCATTCTCACCGAAGAACAGTTCTTGGCCATTCTCGCGGGAGAAGCGCAGCCGCCCGAAAAGCCGAAGCGTGACAACAATGTTATCTTCATCCCTGCCAAAGATGCCGAAGCGGACGCGCTGCAACAGGAAGAAACAAAGCAAATGATACTGAACCGCCGCCGCATGAACAACCTTGCGGAGTACGGCGTTTCCACGCCGGAGGGCCGGGTCAAAGTCGATTTGCGTCCGCTTGATAAATACAACCGTGTGTTGAAACGGCTTAAAGAAAAAGAACAGGAAGTTTAGGGGGAACGCTAATGAAACACAAAGTAAAAGTAACAGTAATTGACAAAAAATTATATCCAGACTTACAACAACAATATTGTGCTGACCCAAACTCTGGAGCTTGTGCCTGTTACAATGTTGGGGACGAATTTCTTTTTGAACGTGAAGGAGATAAGGACGATTTTTGGCATATGGGGTTAAATACTCTGACAAAAACAGATGCAGACCCCAATACAATCGCTGGCGGGCCTAAAATGCCACATTGCTCCGAAGCGTGGGATGCAATCTCCCGATATATTTACACCGGGTTACAGGGTGGCTCAATTATGCGTGGATGGATGAAGGAAGAAAACACGATGATTACTTGTTGCAACGATGGAACAAGGCCCGTGATTTTCAAGATAGAGCGAATTGACGAAGAATAAAGCATCGTTTTCTTTGTTGAATATGTAAGTCTTTGGGATAGTAAGCGAACGGCTGAGTGGTAAATATTTGAAGGACGGGTGATTAACCCGTCCTTCGTGTTTTATCAATACTATGTAGTTATCCCAGTGCAGCAACGTGCTGTCAAACATCGACAAGACGCTCCAAATATTCAACTGTCCGCGAGACAGCATTCTCTGCTCGAATTTTCTCTCCCATTTCCTTTGCTTTCACGATCAGGCTAAAATCACCCATCTGCTCAAACACCGTCGTAAGTGCTTTCGCATCTGTCTTTTTCTCCTTCAAAGTCGGCACGGCGCACTTAAGTCTGCTCAGCCGCTCGGCCCAGAAGGGCTGATCCACCGAAAACGGCATAACGCACTGGGGCACACCGGTACGTAGCGCCTCGGCCAGTGTGCCGACTCCGCCGTGGTGCAGCACGCCCTTGGCGCGGGAGAACAGCAGTCTGTGAGGCGCTCCGGGAAGCACCAGAAGATTGTCTCCGCTTTTCAGCGCCTCCAGCCCACTCGCTCCTGTCAGCACCACGGCTCGCTCTGCACTTTGGGTTAAAGCGGCTTTTAGCATTTCTCCAAAACTCTGAGGGTCCTTTAGCGGCATACTGCTGAATGTAACGACCACCGGCGGTGCTCCCGCATCCAAAAAGCGCTCCAGCTCATCTGGCAGTCGCTCCTCTTTTGGCTCAAGGAAGAAAAAACCCGGCACATACACATGACCCTCCCAGCTGCTGACATCCTTGAACAGTAGTGTGCTGACGGGATAAATAAGCGGAATTTGCGTTTTGCCGTTCATAAGTGCGTAAGCACCGGCTTTACGCCCCGGCAGCTCAAGCAGCTTCTGCCGGAAATCATTGATTTCTCTGATACCGGAGGAATCGGCAAGATTGTTCACCCGATAAGTAAGCCGGTTGAGCACAGCGCCGTACCGGCCGCGCGGAGAGAGGGCGGGGTTCGGAAACTCAGGGATTGGCCACACCACCGGCACCGGCGGCATATGCACGGCAGGGATACCAAGTGCGTTCGCCATGTCAACGGCGGCAAGCACCTTTGGGTGATATACAATAATGTCCGAGCCTTGTGCGGCGCGCCAGAAATCGTCCAGACTCTGCCTGAAAGCGGGACTCCAAACCTCCTTGGCAAAGCGCAGGGTTTTCCTGATTTGGCGAATCCCGCCGTTGAGCATGGCGTTGCCCTCGGGTGTTTTGGCAAGCGCCATCAGGTCGAGCGTCGCAGATTCGTATTCTACGCCATTTTCCCTGACGAAGTCCTCAAAGCTACCGCCGGTACATACCACAGCGCTATGCCCGCACCCAATTAGCGCTTGTGCCAATGCCACATAGGGCTGCACGTCGCCCCGGCTTCCCAGCGTCATAAAGCATACCCTCATGACAATCTCCCTTGCTTTTGAAACCGCTCCAACTCACGGTTGAGCAGCTTTGTTTCGCGGTTCAGGTCAAGGTAATACGCCAATATAAGCGCGCCCATCCCCACCGCCGGCAGAAGAAGAAACGAGAAAAAGCACCATAGCGGAAAGCTATCAAACCAGCGAAATACCAGACTGAACACTAGGGCTATCAGTGTGCCTGATACAATCCATAAAGCGCACCGCGGGCGGCTGAGCTTATCCTTCGGTATAATGGCCTGTTGCAACAGCCCGATAAAAAAGCCGGCAAACATCATCTCTATGGCTGTGAGCAAATCCAGCGTGACAGCGGTTTCGACCGCGATTAGCCCCAGGAACAAATACAGCAACACAAAGGCGAGAAAGAAAATGCCCATGGTATATTTTGCCTTTGCCGTCCACAGATATAGCCGGGCAAAGCCGCTGTTTGAAAAGTTGTTGTTCATCATGTTTCCTCCTGTTCTTGCATTCCCAGCCGCTCCTTCAGCGCTCCTGTATAATGGCGGGATACGATCAGTTTTTCGCCGTTTTTAAGTGTAATCTCAATTCGGCTGTTGGGAAGGCTTTTGAGCTTCGCAACATGATAGAGACTTACAAGCTGAGATTTTCCGATGCGGATAAGTCCCGCATGTGCATGGGCATTTTCCAATGCCGCAAGGCTTTGATGGGTCTCAAGCACCGTGTCGGCGGTGTAGAGAAAGGTCTTGCCGTCAACGGCCTCGGCATAGAGCAAGGCTGCGGGGTTAATGATATGGGCCTCGCCGTCTTGATAACCGGTCAGCTTGGCCGAGCGTTCCCGGAGCAGGGCCAGCACCTCCAGCGCTTCGTCGTCCAGTTCTTTGCAGCGCAGGACAATTTCGTTCTCATCGAAATCTCCATGCTCAACCCGAATTTTCATTGCCTCACCGCCTTCCAAGCTGCTTTATTTGCATCGCTAAGCCGATTATAACACATATCCCCGCGGATAAAAGCCGCCGCACGCCAAGCTGCGAATATGAGCGGCTATCTTGCAGGTTTCTGAATCGTGCATATGTTGTGAAGCTACACTCATTCGTCATAATATAAGGCTATGTTTAATCAGCAACATAAGCAGTAAACTTACGAAAGCCACCATATACCCCGACGAGGTAAAGAAAAGCGCCGCTGCAAATGCAAACGGCGCTTTCCCCCTGCCGGGGGATTATAAATCAAGGTCGGGCGGCTTTTTCTCGCCGGTCTTATCCGGCTTGGCAATGCTCTCCTGCGCTTTTTTGAGCTGGCCCAATATCGACGGCTTTTCCGATTTTTGCAACGTCTCCGGCGCAAGCTCCATGATTTCCTCATGGGTCTGCCCATCGGTAAGGTCGGCGCGGCCCTGCCCCTCATTGTTGATAATCCCATCAATCTGATTGTAGTTTTGCTCGGTAGAAATCTCGGCATTTTTCAGGTAGTTGTCAATGCGATATTCAGGTGGAACGATGCCGGTCTTTTCCACAACCTCCCGCCATTGGTCGCCGGAGGGAAGCAGGTAGCCTTTTTGCGTATACAGCCCTTTTTCCTGTTCTTCCAAATTCGTGCCAAAGGCGTAGAGGTCGATAGCGCCTTTCCACTGGCTGGGCATTTCCACCATGCCGGATTCAAAGATGTAATACCGCGCCAAATCCTCGGTGTTGCTGACATCGGGTATCAGCACAAAGAAATCGGTATTGTAAGTAAAGTCAATCATCTGCTCGATGTTGGCGAGGGCATCCGGCGTTTCCATAACCGCCGCCATTTTGTCAAGCTGCACCTGTGGCAGCTCTGCAAGGCGGGCCGCAAGGTAGTTCGCCATGTTAATATCGCTGCCAATAACCGCCTGTTCAATCGGCAGATTCAGCGAGGTACGGCAATCGGTAATCGCGTAGTCTTTGTCAAGGGCGTTTATATCCAGCAGGGCCTTGTTAAGCTGCTCGGCGGTGGCCGGGAGCGAAAGCCAAGTGCTGTTTTTACCGCTTTCCAGTTGAGCGTCCAGTATGCTCAATCGTTTTCAGCTCCTTTTCAGTTTTATAGGTTTTACCGGGGTATGGGGTGTCCCCATCAAGCAATTTTCATCCAGAA
>JAJDGF010000028.1 GCA_030265545.1 Eubacteriales bacterium OttesenSCG-928-N13 | reverse complement strand
CATTTGCTATCACCTATTTCATTTGCCCCAGTGCCAGCAGCAGATGATCCACCGCCAGCACATCCCGCACCTTGCCGCTCTTGATGTCGAATTCGGCATCCAGGCAGGCGCGATATCCCTTTTCAAGCCCATCCAGGCTGAATCGCTTGGCCTGCCGCTCTGCGCTCGATGCCACGAAATGGCTGAGCCCCAGCTTCTTTTCAATCTCATTCAATCGCATCCCCTGCCCGCTCAGCTGCTTGATATGGGTCAGATTGCGCAGCTGCCGCGTCAGCATGAACAAAATACCGATCCGGTTCTCGCCCGATTCCAGCATGGTCTTGAATAGCTGCTGCGCGCCCATCTGGTTGCCCGCCATCAGCTGATCGATCAGCTGAAACACCGTGCATTCGAGGGTGGGCGTGACCAGTTGCGTCACGTCCTGCTCGGTGATCGATTCGCGGTCTCCTGCATAGGCCATGAGCTTGCCCAATTCTCCCGAAAGCCGCGTCAGCTCCCGCCCTGCCATGAACACCAACTGGTGGATTGCCTTGGGGCTCATGTGCTTGCCCATCGGCTTCAACTGCGCATTGATCCATTTGGCCAATGCATCGTCCGCCAGCAGTTCAAATTGCACGCATGCAGCCTGCTTGGTCAGCGCTTGCATGGCCTTGGTGCGTCCGTCGGGTGCGCCATGCACATAGAACACCAAAGAGCAGCTGTCAGGCGCGTTGGGCAGCCATTTGAGCAGCTGCTCCGTGTCCGCGCTGCCGTTTTTGGCCTTGGCACTCAGCAGCGGCGCCCAGTCCTTCACCAGCACGATTCGCCGTTCGGCCATCATGGGTAATGTCTCGGCGGCCTCGATGATCTGCTGCGCGCTGGCATTCTCCAATACTGTTTCGTTCAACGGCTCCAGCCCCTCGGGCAGCAGCTTTTTTTGCAACGCAGCAAATGCGCTCTTTTTGATGTATTCCTCCGGCCCATATAGGCAGTACACGTTTTTGTACTCAGCCTGCTCCAGCGAATCATAGAACTGCTTCCATGTCATGGTTCAATCGCCCTCCGCGCTCAAAAATGTGGTCACATGCATCTGTCCATCCGGCTGCATCTGCACGAAAATCGCGCCGTTTTGATCCGTTCTGTATATCGCTGCGCCCAGCGCCTTTGCTCGATCCAGCAGCCGGTCGGATGGATGCCCAAAGCCATTGTTGCCAACCGATATCGCGACCGCCGATGGGCTGGTCATGTGTAGCAAGGTTTCCGAATTGCTGCTGCCCGATCCATGATGCGCCGCCTTGAGCAGATCCACATCTGGATACAATGGGAGCTCCGCCTTGCTGGGAAGATCCCCCATCAGCAGCGCGGATGCCTCGCCACACTGCACATGCAGCACCATGGACGCCGCGTTCCCATCGCTGGGCGAAGCGCCGTTTTCCGGCTGCAGTACATCAACCGTCACCTGCTCCGACAGCTGCACGCGATCCCCCGCCTTGAGATATTCAATGCGCGTACCCCGGCTGCGTGCACGCGACAGCGCCTCGTTTATGTCCCCCTCTGCCTGGACTCGATTCCAGCACTCGGGCAGATACACCATACCGACATCCATGCGATCGATCAGCTCCGCGAACCCGCCCACGTGATCCTCGTGCGGATGCGTCAGGAAGACCGCCTCCAGCCGCTGCCCACTATACACCAGATAGTCATCCAGCGGTCCGTTCCGCTTGCCCACGTCCACCGCGAAGGTGTGTCCTTCGGCGCGGATCACCGTCGCATCCGCCTGGTCCGCATCCAGCAGCGTGATGTGAAGCCCGCCCGGCAATGCAATCCGAGCCAGCAGCACAGAGACCAGCACCAGCGCAGGAAGCGCGCAGAGAAGCCACTTGCGCCACTGAATCCGGATCCGCACATAGGGCGAGGCGAGAAAGCACATAATGCCGTACAAAATCACCAGATAGAACGGCCAGCCGGGCAGATTGAGCGTGCCAAACGGGACGCGCGCCGCCCAGGATGCGATGTTTTGGAGCTGCCCCAACAAAAGATCGGGCAGCAGGAACCAGCCCGCACCCAGCGCCAATTTGAGCAACACCAGCGGCAACGCCAGCGTGGTCAGCGGGATTGCAACCAGGTTGATCAGCGGCGACAGCATCGCCAGCGTGCCAAACGTGTTCACCGTGATCGGCAGCGTGATGAGCTGAATGCTGAGGCTTGTAATCAGCGCATCCGATATGCCCGCCACGCACCAGTAAGCGGCCTCTCGTGGCTGCTCGATGCCAGGCCAGCGAAATGAGAGCGGCATATGCAGCAGCTTCGCGAGCGGTTGCCTGAGCAGCAGGATCCCAAATATCGCGCCGAACGAAAGCTGAAACCCGGTATCCCCGATCATCGCGGGCTGCCCCATCAGGATCGCAAGCATCGCCAGACAAAGCCCAGTCAGGCTGTCATTTGGACGCCCCGCGAGCGGCGCACTGCGCATGCACATGAACATCAGCAGCGCACGAACCACCGTGGCAGGGAAGCCAATCAGCGCGGCGTATGCCGTGAGCAGCACCAGTGTGACCAGCAACGACGCCTTGTGCGGCAGCCGAATCAGCCTTAGCAGCTGCTCCAGCAGCAGTGCAAGACACCCCACATGCAGCCCGGAGATCGCCAGCAGATGCGCCAGTCCTGCTGCGCTGAAATCATCCCGCACTTGGTCGGGCAGCGCGTCCCTTTCGCCCAATATCAAAGCCCGCACCAGATGGTTCTGCTCGGGGAATCGCTGGTCGATCACACGACCAATCCCCTCCCGGACGTGCCCAACCAGTATGGGGATCGAGAACCCCTCACCCGATCGCACAGACACATCCACCGCATCCACGCTGGCGCACAACGCCACATCTCGCGTCCATAGCCAGCGCGCAAAATCAAACCCGCCCGGGTTGCGCTGGCTTTTGGGAAGCCAGGTGTTTCCAACGAAAGAGACCTCGTCCCCTACGCGCAGCGTGTCCTTCCAATCGGCAGCATCATAGGCATATGCACGCAACCGATGCGGGTGATCCTCGCCATCCAGCATGACCGAATCCAGCATCATCATGGTGCTGAGATCGTCCGACTGCGGCTGCTGCACCACGCGCCCCGTGATCAAAATGTCATCGGCAGGTATATACAATGGCGCCACCATCCGCGCGCTCACGATGCATCCGCCCGCGAACATCAACGCCATCATGAGGCAGATCATCCGCCGCCCAAACAGCAGTCCCAGCGCGCAAATCACCGCCAGTATGCCGTATGTTATCGGCGGCACATAGGCATAATACCCAGCCAGCGCGCCAATCGCATAGCAGATCGAAACGAGCGCCAATGGCCGTCTGCCCATGAACCTGCTTGCCATGTCCGCACGCTCGCTCACAGAAAACAGCCCCCTTTCGGCGCAGCGATTGCCCCATCAGTATATCACGCTGCCGATCCCTGTGACAAGCGGGCGCACGCTTTTTCCCGCGCGGCATAGGATGGCAACATGGGGAGTGATGCATATGAAGTATACCGGGTTATTTTTTGTCCGAAACAGGCGCGCGCTGCAAGGGCTGATCGACGCGCCCTACCACATCCTTGGGCGGCATGCGCTGTGCGCCCAAAACACCGCCACCGACGGCGGTGCAATTGCCTGCGCGGTGGGACGACTGCGCAACGGCGACACGTTGCGCGAACAGATCAAAGATGCCGGATTGACCCTGAATGAACCGCACAATCTGAGCGAGCTGACCTTGCAGGCCTATCGGCTGTGGGGTCATGATTATCCGCGCCATTTGTCCGGGCCGATCGCGACCGCCCTGATCGATCAGGACGCGCAGGCGCTTGTATTGAGCCGCGACCCGATGGGTGAGCTGCCGATGTTTTATACATACAAGGCAGGCTCCATCGCGTTCTCCGATCATCCAGCGGCGCTGCTCGATTCGGGCATCGCATCGCGCGTGGTGGATCAGGACGGGCTGTGCGAGCTGTTCGGGCTGGGGCCGGCCAGAACGCCCGGATTGACGCCGTTTCGGGACATCCGATCGCTCGAGCCGGGCACCTCATTGATCGCCGATTCCCACACGCATCGGCTGGTCCGGTTCTTTGAGCTGGAGGCACACGAGCACGAGGACTCCGAAATCCAGACCATCCAAACCGTGCGCAATTTGGTGGAACAGTCGGTGGCCGACATCGCCCCGCTGCACCCTGCGTCCATGCTGTCGGGCGGGCTGGATTCCACGGTGCTCACCGCGCTGCTGAAAAAGCAGACCCGAAAGACGATCGACACCTGGTCGGTCGATTACGAGGACAGCGCGCGCTATTTCTCGGGCAACAATTTCCAGATCGAGCGGGATACGCCGTTCATCGAACGCGCGGTGGAGTTATTCGGCACGAACCACCACATGGTCACATTGAACGCAGATCAGCTGGCGGGCGGACTAATGGAGGCCATGCGCCAACGCGCCATGCCCGGCATGGGTGACATCGACAGCTCGTTGATGCTGTTCGCGCGGGAGATCGGGAAGGAGCATGAATACGTGGTCTCCGGCGAGTGCGGGGACGAGGTGTTCGGCGGCTATCCCTGGTTCAATCGGGAGGAGATGATCCTGTCCGAGAGCTTCCCCTGGTCGGGCTCCATCGCGCTGCGCGAAAGCGTGCTGAAAAAGGGCGTGCGCGAGAAGCTGCATTTGAGCCGCTACGTCTGCACGCGCTATCACGAGTCGGCCTGCGGACTGCCCAGGCTGGTCTCTGATTCCCTGCGGGAGGCGCGCCTACGCCAGCTGCACGGGCTGTGCTTCAGCTGGTTCATGCCCAATTTGCAGGAGCGTGCGCAGCGCATGTGCAGCGCATCCAACCTGACCGTGTTGACTCCGTTCTCGGACGAGCGGCTGGTGCAGTATCTCTACAACGTGCCCTGGGAGATGAAGTCCATGCGCGGCTCCGAAAAGGGTCTTCTGCGCGTGGCGATGCAGGATTTGCTGCCGGATGATTTGCTCTGGCGCAAAAAAAGCCCCTATCCCAAGACGCACCACCCGGCCTATGCCCAGCTGATGCGCGAGCAGATGAGCGCGATTTTGCGCGATCCTTCCTCGCCCATCTTGGATCTGATTGACGTGAATGCGGTGCAGGCGCTGATCGATTCACCCTTGAAGCCAGCGGACACGCCCTGGTTTGGGCAGCTGATGGCGGGCGCACAGATGCTGGCGTACCTGATCCAAGTAAATGGTTGGCTGCTTGAATATCGGGTGGAAGTGGACATCTAATCGCCCTGCAATCTACAATCATCGGTTCGATTTCCTGCTTGAAATCGAACCTTTTTTCTATTGTTATCGGCAATTGCATAAAATGGTATGGTCAAAACTGCTGGCAATTCGACAGATTACGCAGAACATCATCAGATCTTCATATTTGCTTCACACCCAATGTGTATAATATGAAGCGTATAAAAAGATATGCGTGTTCAATCACGCTTTTGATCGGAGCAATGGATCGAGTGATGAGTCAATTGAGAATCGGGCTGGACGTGGGATCCACCACACTGAAATGTGTGGTACTGGATCAGCAGGGCGAGATCGTCTACGAGGCGTATGAGCGCCACTATGCGCGCATCCGCGAGAAATCCGCGCAGATGCTTCGCACCATCCGCGAGCGCTTCCCGGACTGCAAGGAGCCGCGCATCTGCGTGTCCGGCTCGGCGGGCATGGGCATGGCGGAGTCGCTCCGCATGCCATTTGAACAAGAAGTCTATGCCACGCGCACATCCGTTGCGCGTCTGATCCCGGGCGCCGATTGCGTGATCGAGCTGGGCGGCGAGGATGCCAAGATTCTGTTTGTGAGCGGCATGATTGAGGTACGCATGAACGGCTCCTGTGCGGGCGGCACGGGCGCGTTCATCGACCAGATGGCGTCTTTGCTGAACGTCACGCCCAGCGAACTGGCCGAGCTGGCCGAGCAACACAAACAAGTGTATCAGATCGCGTCGCGCTGCGGCGTGTTTGCCAAATCGGACATTCAGCCGCTGATCAATCAGGGCGCGCAGCTGCCCGATGTGGCGGCATCCATCTTCATGGCGGTGGTGCATCAGACCATCGCAGGTCTATCGCAGGGACGCAGGATCGAGGGCAACGTGGTCTATCTGGGCGGGCCGCTCAGCTATTTCCCCTACCTGCGCAAGGCATTCGATCAAGAGCTGCACCTGACGGGCATCTGCCCCGAGCATTCGCTGTATTATGTGGCAATTGGCGCGGCGATGTCCGAATTGGCCGAGCCGATGCAGCTGGATCAGATCATCGCGCGGCTCACGGATGCGCAGGCCCGCGGCGATTACAAGCATGGCGCGCCGCTGTTTGCCACCCAAGAGGACTATCAAGCCTTCCAGAAAAGGCACAATGAGGCGGGCACGCTGAAGACCAAGCCGTCTGCAAATCTCAGCCGCGCATTCATCGGCGTGGACGCTGGATCCACCACCGTGAAGGCCGTGGCGATGGATGAATCGGGCGCGATATTGATGCAGCGCTATCTGCCCAACACGGGCAATCCGGTGCCGCTGGTGCGCTCGTTCCTGACCGATTTTTATCGCGATTATCCGAATACCCGCATCGCGGGCAGCGCCGCCACCGGCTACGGCGAGGATCTGATCAAGGCCGCGTTCCATCTGGATTTCGGACTGGTGGAGACCATGGCGCACTTTCTGGCCGCGCGCTCGTTTGAGCCGCAGGTGGATTTCATCATCGACATCGGCGGGCAGGACATCAAGTGCTTCAAGATCAAGCAGGGCGCGATCGACAACATATTCTTGAACGAGGCTTGCTCCTCTGGGTGTGGCTCGTTCCTGCAGACCTTCGCGGGCGCGATGGATCTGAGCGCCGCCGAATTTGCCCAACTGGGGCTGTTCGCGGACAAGCCGGTGGATCTGGGCTCGCGCTGCACGGTGTTCATGAACTCCTCCGTCAAGCAGGCGCAAAAGGACGGCGCCAGCGTGGAGAATATCTCTGCCGGGCTGAGCATGAGCGTGGTGAAAAACGCGCTCTATAAGGTCATCCGCGCGCCCGGTCCGGACGGGCTGGGGCAGCATATCGTGGTGCAGGGCGGCACGTTCTTGAGCGATGCGGTGCTGCGCGCGTTTGAGATGGAGATCGATCGCGAGGTGGTTCGTCCCAAGATCGCGGGGCTGATGGGTGCCTATGGCGCGGCGCTGTATGCGCGCGACCAGGCATCCCGCAGCGCGGGGTTTATGTCGGCCACACTGGATACAGAGGGGCTCACCGCATTGGCGCATACCGTCAAGAGCGCCAACTGCAACCTATGCCCCAACCACTGCCGCCTGACCATCAACGATTTCGGCGGCGGCCGGCGCTACATATCGGGCAACCGCTGTGAGCGCGCGCTGGGAGCAAAGCAGGCCAGCGCCACCTATAATATGTTCCTGGACAAGCGCGAGCTGCTGAATGCCTACAAGCCGCAGCCCAGCGTGAAGGGCACCATCGGCATCCCCTATGGGCTGAACATGCTGGAATTGCTGCCATTTTGGCACAAATTCTTCACGCAGCTGGGCTACAATGTGGTCACCTCCCCTGAATCGGATCGCGACTTGTACCAGCTGGGGCAGCACACCATCCCGTCCGACACGGTCTGCTATCCCGCCAAGCTGATGCATGGCCATGTGGAGGCGCTGATCGATATGAAGGTCGATTGGATCTTCTATCCCTGCATGAGCTACAATTTCAACGAAAACCTGGGCGACAACCATTACAACTGCCCCGTCGTGGCCTATTATCCCGAGGTGATCCAGGCCAACACGGAGGACTTCAAGGGCATTGATTTCATCGACGATTATGTGGGCATTCACCGCGAGGCGGACTTCCCCATCAAGATGCACGCCATCATGGCGAAGCACGGCATGGTCGAATCGCTGAAGGACGTGAAGCTGGCCGCGCAGAATGCCTATCAAGAGCAAGCCCTGTTCCGGCAACGGATCGAGCAGCGCGGCGATGAATACCTGAAAATGGCCAAGGCCAAGGGCATGCCGGTGATCATCCTGTGTGGCCGCCCATATCATATCGATCCGGAGATCAATCACGGCATCGATCAGCTGATCACCAGCTTCGGCGCGGTGGTCGTCACGGAGGATGCCATCAGCCCCAAGATGCAGCTAAAACCGCTGGCAGTGCTGAACCAATGGACGTACCATTCGCGCATGTATGCGGCGGCCGACTATGTCGCAAGCAGCAATGATTTGAGCATCAATCTGGTGCAGCTGGTCTCATTCGGCTGCGGCGTGGACGCGATCACCACCGACGAAATTCGTTCCATGCTGGAGAGCAAGGATCGCATCTACACCCAGATCAAGATCGACGAAATATCCAACCTGGGCGCGGCGCGCATACGCCTGCGCAGTCTGTTCACGGCGCTCGATATGCAAGCCGAGAGCGCAGAAAAAGGAGCTTAACCAAATGGACAATCAACGACCCCGCGTAGAATTCACCAAAGAGATGAAGGATCAGGGCTATCTGATCCTGGCGCCTGCCATGGCGCCCATCCATTTTGAGCTGATCGCGAACGCATTGGCCTCCTACGGCTATCGCGTAGAATTGCTGCGCAACAGCGGCCCGCAGATCGCGGACATCGGGCTGAAATATGTGCACAACGACACCTGCTATCCGGCGCTTTTATGCATCGGGCAGTTCATCGATGCCTTGCAGAGCGGAAACTATGACCTGAACAAAACCGCGCTCATGATCACCCAAACGGGTGGCGGCTGCCGCGCATCCAATTATATCCATCTGCTGCGAAAGGCGCTTGAGCGGGCTGAGATGGGGCATGTCCCCGTGATCTCGCTGAACCTGTCCGGGCTTGAGAGCAACAGCGGGTTCAGCCTCACGCTGTCCATGATCCGCAAGGCGCTGGCCGCGATCATCTACGGTGATGCGCTGATGCTGCTGAAAAATCAGGTCAAGCCCTACGAGCAGAATCTGGGTGAGAGCGACGCGCTGGTGACCCGCTGGACAAACGAGCTGGTGGATCAGTTCGACCGCGGGCAGGGCTATTCGGGCCATGCCACGCGCAAGCAATTGAATGAGATCGTGGCGTCCTTTGATGCCATCCCCGTGACCGACAAGCTGCTGCCCAAGGTTGGCATCGTGGGCGAGATCTACGTCAAATATTCCCCGCTCGCCAACAACGATCTGGAGCAATTCCTGTACGAACAGGGTTGCGAGACGATGGTGCCCGGGCTGCTGCAATTCATGCTCTTCAAGGTGGACAACCGTCTGGAGGACATCAAGCTCTACGGTGGCACGCGCCTGAAACAGACCATGTTTGAGGCCGCCATGCGCTATCTTGGGCGATCCGAGCGCATGCTGATCGATGCGCTGAACAAGAGCAATCGCTTCGTCGCTCCGTCCCCCTATGACAAACTAAAATCCATGGTGGACGGCGTGATCGGCTACGGCTGCAAGATGGGCGAAGGCTGGCTGCTCACCGCCGAGATGATCGAACTGACCCACCTGGGCTATCCGAATATCGTGTGCGGCCAGCCGTTCGGCTGCCTGCCCAACCACATCGTGGGCAAGGGCATGATCAGAAAGATCCGCAATCTGCACGAGGAGGCCAACATCGTGGCGGTCGACTATGATCCGGGCGCCACGCGCGTCAATCAGGAGAACCGCATCAAATTGATGCTGTCGGTCGCGCGCGAGGGCATGCACAAGACGCACGGCCGCCCAATGCAGGAAGCCATGGAAACCGAGGAGGATACGACGCTCTCCCCGCAGCTTAGCACCACCTATTGATTGAAACATCCAATATCAGGCCGAAGAACCGATGTGTTCTTTGGTCTGTTTCATTTGACGATGCGATCATTCCGATATATACTAAAAGCATAAAATGGGAGCTATACACAAATGATGATTCAAAGGTTCAAGGACGGGCTGCTGGAGCTGATCTTCCCCAGCCGCGCCAACTGTATGGGCTGCGGCAGCCAGCTGGGCGCTGACGAGGGCTGGCTGTGCGATGCATGCCACGAATTGCTACAGCCCGTGCCCGATATGCAGGTCGAACGCTGCATGCGCTGCGGCCGCCCGGGTCATTGGGACGGACACTGCAAGACCTGCCGCAACTGGCCGGAGGACACCATTTCCCTGGCACGCTATCAATACATCTATCGCCGTCCGGTCGATCGCATGATTCGGCAGATGAAATACCATGGCGTTTGGAAACTGGACGAATGGATGGGACAGGAGATCGTGCGGCTGCTGGTGGCAGAGGCCTTCCCCAAGATCGATGCGGTGGTGCCCGTGCCGATGCATGAAAAGCGCATCAGAAAGCGTGGTCGCAACCATTCGGAGTGCATCGCTCGGGTGGTGGCGCGCGAGATGCGCTGCGAGCTATTGACAACCTCTTTGATCCGTACCCGCAACACACGCCAGCAGGCGCGTCTAAATTATGTGCAGCGCCTTCGGAATCTGGAGGAGGCGTTCGTCGCCGACGAGTCCGTGCGAGGCCTAAGAATCCTGTTGGTCGATGACGTGTTGACCAGCGGTACCACTGCGCTCAAGTGTGCGCAGGCACTGAAACAGGCGGGTGCATTCGAGGTTTGCGTGGCCACATTGGCCGGTGCGATCTAGTTGAACGAACGTCATGCGCTTTACTGTACTTTAACACCCCCAAACGGAAATCCCATGAAATATACATTGTTTCGACACGGAAATCGAAAACATTCCGTAAAACTGCCGTAAAAAAATGCTTGCCAACGACAAAAACCTGTAGTATAATGCATGTCAGTTGCATAAGTCCTAGGTCTGTGGTTGAAAATCGATGCCAGTCGCAGGCAAAACGATCCACGTAAGCCGGGCAAAGCCCCGGTGAGCATGGTGCGGCTTAGAAGTAAGCCCGGCCAATCGTCAAGATTGAGAGGACCAGTAGTGGGGAGGCTCATGCCTTAGTAGCGAACGTTCCGGCCGGCGAGTGTGGGGGCAAAGACCAGGTCAGCTGGGGTTTGGTGCAACGGATCACATTTAACAGGGGGAAATTCCAATGTACGAGGACAAGACGCTGGTATGCAGGGACTGCGGCAATGAGTTTGTGTTCACCTCCGGTGAGCAGGCGTTCTATGCGGAGAAGGGGTTCCAGAATGAGCCCACTCGCTGCAAGGAGTGCCGTGATGCCCGCAAGGCAAGCCGAAACAACGGGGAAGCGCGCGAAATGTATGAAACCGTCTGCGCAGAGTGCGGCCAGCCCACCCGCGTTCCGTTCATCCCGAAGAATGATAGGCCGATCTACTGCAGCGAATGCTTCGCAGCACATAGGCAATAATTTGGGGTAAACACCAAAACGAACCCGCCAGCTGGCAGGTTCGTTTTTTTTGAAGCTTCAGATGACCCGCAGATCAGCCCTTATCATCGCGGTAGGGTCACGACCCTATTTGCTGGCAAGCGTTCCCTGAAGAAAGTCGAGAATGATGCGCTGGATCTCAGGCTGATAGAACTCAGGTGAGCCATGGCCTGATCCCTCCAATATGTAATAGTCCGCGCGCACGCCTGCGGTACTGAGCGCCTGATACAGCTGATCGCTCTCGGCGATCGGCACAAGCGGATCTGCATCTCCATGGAAGATCAGGAAGGGCGGAGAAGCCGATGTGACGAGATGAAATGGTGAGGCTACGCGCCCCTGATCCGCCAAATCGGACATAAACGCCCGAACGATTTCGGGATTGGCGCGGTTGTTCATGGATGACGCATCCATATCCAGCTTGCCGTAAAAATCTACGACCGCCTGTACGCCGGAGGACTGATCCAGCCAATCCCCCTGATCGTATGTCGAATCCGCCAATGCCGCCATACATGCCAGATATCCGCCCGCCGACTCCCCCATCACCGCCACGCGATTCGGGTCGATCGCAAAGGACGCTGCGTGCGCTCTCAGATAGCGGATGGCGGCTTTCACATCCAGCACGGCAGCAGGAAACGGTGCATCCGATGTGACGCGATAGTCCACACAGGCGACCACATAGCCAGCCTGCGCATACGCCATCATTTCCGGCAGCCATGCACTGCGCGACATGGTTTGAAACGCGCCACCACACAGCCATACGATCAGTGGCATCGGTGCGAGGCCATCTCGCTCACGGGGCAGCAGCAGATCCAATTGCAATGGTCGTGCTGTCACGCCATACCAATGGGGCGCATTGGTGTAGGTCAGTCCCTCCATCAGGGTGATCAACGGCCTGTTCGCAGAGATGCGAATGCGCTTTTTCATGGAAATCATCCTTTCCTTTCTGGTGTTCGCACAATCGATGCAGGTTCAGCGTCATCTGATCCCTTCGTCCTATGAATAAAATGACGCGATTGATGGATCGCTCGTCAATATCGATATCTGCGCCGCTTCAATCATCCCTTCACTGCGCCCATCGTCATCCCCTTGACAAATTGCTTTTGCAGCGCTACAAACAGAATAATGATAGGTGTTGCGGCCAGAATGATGGCAGCCATCGCTGTGGCGTAATCGTTCGCAGTAGAGGAGAACAACGTCTTTAGTGCCAATGTCACGGTTCGTCTGGGGGTGCTTTGGATCATCAGGTTGGTCAACATGTAGTCGTTCCAAATGGAGAACGACTGCACAATGATCAGCGTGGACATCGGCGCGCGCAGCAGCGGCAGCACGATGCTGAAAAAGGTGCGATACACACTGCAGCCATCAATCTGCGCAGCCTCCTCGATGTCCACGGGAACGGTGGACATGAAATTGGTTTGCAGAAAGATGCCGAAGGATAGCCCCGTTGAGATATACAGTGCAATCAATCCAAAGTTTGTGTTGATCAGCCCGAAAGAATTCCACAATATGTAGATGGGCAAACAGAGCGCCTGGGACGGAATCAAAATGCCGATCAAAAAGTATACGCGAGAGGCACGGAACAACTTGCCTTTGCCGCGAGCAATCGCCCAAGCGGTGATAGTGCACAATAAAGCGATCAACACCACTGCGACCACTGTGTAAAAGAGCGAATTGGAGAATGCCACACCCAAATTCAGCTTTTTCCAGGCATTTACATAATTTGTGAAACCAAAGCTGGAGGGCATGGAAAGAGGTGGGTTCATGAGCAACTCCCGCTGCGATTTGAAGGAATTGTTTATGATCATCAAAAACGGAAACAAAAAGAAGAAGGAGACAGCAAGACCAAGCAGCTGCAAGCCGAAGGTGCTCCATGTATAGCGTGAATCGCCCATGCCTGCGCGCTGCATTTTCGGGCGGCTCGTACTTGTCATAGCTGTACCTCCTTTTTGCGAAACAGCGCCAGCTGCACAACCGATATCAGCAGCAGCACCACAATCAGCGTAATGGCAATGGCAGAGCCGTAACCATACTGTTTTAGCTTGAATGCTACGTTATAAGCATAGTACACGATTGTGTTGGACGCGCGTCCCGGACCGCCTTCGGTGGCGGTAACCAGGATGTCATAGGTCTTGATCGCGCCAGTGCTGAGCGCCACGGTGCAGGTGACGATGGCGGGCATCAGCAGCGGGATGGTGACGTTGCGAAATCGCTGCAGCGCATTGGCGCCGTCCACGCGGGCGGCTTCATAGTATTCGGGCGGGATGGATTGCAGCGCCGCCAGATAGACCATCATCCACAGTCCCGTCCATTGCCAGCAGTTGGCGATGGTCAATCCCCATAGCACGGTGTCCGTGCTGCCAAATAGCTGTAGATTGATCGGCAATCCCAATGCGCTCACGATGCCGGGCAGTACGGTAGAATACAACTTCTTCCATACGAAGCCCGTCACGACCGCACTGAGCAAACAGGGAATGAATACAATTGTGCGCTGCAAGCTTTTGCCGCGAATGCCGCTGTCCAGCAGTACCGCCAGTAGCAGTGCCGCGATGTCCGCAACAGACGCATTGACCAGCGCGAAAATCAGCGTGAACTTCCATGAGGACATCACATATTCATCCTGGAAGATGTTGATGTAGTTCTGCAGCCCGACCCATGCCATATCCACGGTATAGCCGTCCCAGATCATCATGGAATAGTATATACACATAAAGATGGGCACAATCATACCGACGGTGAACAGGATGAACGCAGGCAGCAGCAGCGATGCATATTGGTATTGCTGCTTGCGTTGATAGGTTAACGTTCCTTTCAAAACGGAAAACCCCTTTCGTTCTTATTCAGATGTATCTTCGGAGATATCAGCAGGTGTTGCGCCGCGCTGCCTGCCAGATCAAATAAAAGATATGTGCAGCGGACGCAGGTTCCCCGAAATGTTGGCAGAGGAAAAGCGGCTCATTCGGTCAGGCTTGTGCCCGACCTTCTGGCGTTGGGCAATTCCAAGCTTCCCACATATCAAAAGATCATCGCGATTCTGATGTCAATGAAGGGGATCGAAGCGACTGCTCCGACCCCCGCTCCTTTGCTATGAAGCTGCGGGCTTATTCGCCGCACACGCTACGGCGATCATTGGCGCGCTGATAGAGCACGTCGATGGCAATATCGCCATTGATGTATTCCGTGAAGTCGTTTGCGACTTCGCCCCAGAACTCGTTATAGGGCAGCTGGTTGGTGATTGCGTTTTGATCACGGCTCAGTCCAATGCCGGCATAATGACCAATGTCGCTCTGTGCGGGCGTAGCGAAGCTGGTAGCTCCCTTAATCAGGGAGGATTCGCCAACATACTGGCTCCATGCACTGGCCATCTCAGGAGACGCCATCATGCTGAGGAATGCATCGGCCGCTTCATGGTTCTCGGTGGTGGCCGATTTGAAGAAGCTGTCGTTGGGCTCCATGTTCAGGCAGCCGTCGCCGTTCGTGTTGGGGAAGGGGAACAGACCATAATCAAAATCGGGATTTAGCATCGCATAGTTGCTGGCCACCCAAGAACCATCCATCTGCATGGCGGCCTGTCCCTGCACGAAGCGGGCATCGCAGGTGGTCTGCTCGACCGAGTAGGTATCCTCCCAGGTATTCTGATGGATATACTCCATCATTTCGACCGATGCCTTGAAATCCGGATCCTCGGCATTGCGCTGCCCATCGCGGAATTCGTCGCCCCAGGTCAGGCTGGTCGACATCAGTTCGCCACCGCTGACGATCGCCAATTCCCATCCGAGGAACCATGAATCCAACCAATGTGTGGCAATCGGGGTGATGCCGGCAGCCTTGAGTGTTTCGCAGACGGCCTTGAACTCTTCGGTCGTGGTTGGGATGGTGATGTTGTTCTGCTCGAAGATTTCGCGGTTGTAGTATACACCGCCATAGGTGCCGATGTAGGGCATGCCCAGAATCTTGCCATCGATGGTTACGCCGCCCAGGCAGCTTTCCAGCACATTCCCGATGTAATCGGTATCGGACAAATCTGCCCACACGCCATAGCCACCGTAGTTGTTGGCATCCTGCGATTTGGCAATGACGACATCCGGCATACCGGATTGCATGTATTGCTGCATCTTGGAGGGCAGATCCTCCCATGTGGTGATTTCCCATTCGACGGAAATATGCGGATATTGCTCGGACAGCATCTGTTCAATGGTCTCCTCCAGGCCGCTGGCGTTGGTGCCTTGACACCACATCACGCGCAAGGTTACAGGCTCCTGAGCGCTTTCGGCCAGACCGACCATTCCAGACATGCACAGCACCAAGCTTAGCAAAATGGCCACAATAGGCTTCCCATTCTTCATTCCGGTTCACCCTTTCTCATTCTGTTGTCGCGTTGCAGGACTTCACTCGCGCGACTGTTTGAACAAATGATAGCATCTTTGCGGCGATCGGCGCTATAAGATTTTTGCCATGTTCACTTTAGAATTTTTGACTGCTTTTGCCATGCGGATGGTGAGCAGCCCATGTGGCATCGGAATACATTGCTGAAATAGGAATAGTCATCATAGCCCGCCAAAATGGAGATTTCGGACAGCGAGTATTGTCCCTCGGCCAACAGTTGTTGCGCGTATGCCAGCCGTTTTTCGGTCAGATACGCGACCAGGTTGGTTCCGGTGGCCTTCTTGAAGCAGCGCGAAAGATACGAAGGAGACAGATGAAACTGCTCGCTTAGACCCGTCAAGGTCACGTTCTCGGTATAATGCGCATCCAACCACGCGTGCAGATCCTCAATGGGAGATGGGATCTCCTTACCATCCGTGCCGCCGATCAACTCGATCATTTGCAGCAGCAGAAGGAACGCATCCATCAGTCCATGCATACGAAACACGCTCTCCATATCCTCCTGTAGCGTGTGTAGCGCATAGATTGTATCGGGTGGGCAGCTTATCTTCTGCGCAGCACGATCGATCGTGTTGGCGCAACGTCGCATGGCGGAGATGGCTTCGTGATAGAGCCAGCCCTCGTCAATCAGGCGCTTTTGGGTAAACAGGCCGCGAAGTATCGCCTCGGCGGCAGAAGCATTGCTTCGCTCTACAGCGCGGAACAGACCAGCCTCTGTCTCCTCCGGCAGACGCGGGTGGGCGGAAAACAGATTGTCCTCGCCATCCAAAAACGTTCGCACCACATCTTCTGAATATGGGCGCATATATGCATACTGACACAACTGCTTGTAAGTCTGGCTCAAAACGCCGTCCGAAGAAACGACCCGGCTAATCAAAATGCTCGCCCAACTGATTTCAGGCATTGCCTCAAGCGCACCCGCCATGCGGCATGCTTGCTGCGCATGTGGCGCATCCCCCTGCAAAATGACAAGCGCTTCACCGCGTGTCCAAGGGTTCAAAAAGACATGATCCGCTGCAAAGATGCTTTTCATCATCGCACGCAGGGCATCGCGTTCCTCAGTAGAGGCGGGATGCACACGTCTGAAGTGGCATACGACCAGCCGCCACGAGCTGCTCGAGATGCCTGTCAGCTCGCGTAGATCACGATCGGTCGTCTCGCCGCGAACCAATCGAACGAACTGCAAATCTCGCTCTTTTTGTTCGCGCTCGCGACGCTGCTCGTCCTTTATAACCAGCTTTTGCATGGCGGCATACAGCACGGCCTTATCCACCGGTTTGAGCAGATAGTCCACCGCACCACCAACCATCGCGCCTCTCACCATCTCAAAATCGCTGTAGCCGCTGATCACCAAAATCATCACATGCGGATGTGCACGCTGAGCCAGTAGAATCAGCGTCAACCCATCCATGAATGGCATGTCCATATCGCTCACCAGCACGTCCACGTGTTCCGATTCGAGGATTGCCTTGGCTTCCTCGCCGTTGCCCGCCTCCAGGATGCGATCCACGCCAAATTGCGCCCAATCATAGGCTGTCATAAGATGCTGGCGAATCCAGTATTCATCATCCACGACCAGCAATGTTCGTCTGTGCATCATGATTCTTCCTTCCTGGGCAATCTCAGTGCAATACGTGTCAGCCCGTCAATACGCTCAGCTGTCAACCCATAGTCGGCGCCAAACAGCATGCACACGCGTTCATGGATGTTGCGCAACCCGATCGAGGTGTGCTGATCATTGTCCTTGACCAGTTCGCCGCTGATGATCTTTTGAATTTCGACCACCTCATCACCGTCTCCGTTATCGGTAATCGCAATCATCACATCATCCCCATCTGCCACGGCCTCAATCGAAAGCCGCTTTTCGCCACGCTTGTTGCGCAGCCCGTGCCGAATGGCGTTCTCCACCAGCGGTTGCAGCGAGAGCCGAGGCATAAGCGTGTCAAGGACATCGTCCTCAATATGTCTTTCAATCAGAACCTCCCCCTGCATCCTGACGCCGATGATGAACAGATAGTCGTCCACTTGCTGCAACTCCTCTCGCAGCATCACACTCTTGCTGTCCATGTCGGTTTGAATGCTGTAGCGCTGCAGCTTGGACAGCGAGCGGCACATATCGCCCACGATGATGCAGTTCTGCATCTCCGCGATGGCGCCGATGTTATCCAGCGTGTTATAGAGAAAGTGCGGATTCACTTGTGATTGTAAGGCGCGATAGCGCGCCTCCTCCAGTGCGCTGCGCATCCTGGCCTCCTTCAGCGTGGACACCTCCAATCGATCCAGCATGTCGTTGAATCCTTCACACAGGATGCCGATTTCATCGTAGCGTTGCACGGCAAATCGTTCCTGTGTATGTCCCTCGCCGATGGCTTGTGTGGTCCGCAGCAATCCGCGCATACGCCGGTTTACCTGCCGTGAACTGATGATGCCAAACAGCAAAAACAACAACACCGTAACACCGACAATCTGCCCAAGCACGACCAGCAGTTGCTGTGTGCTGGTGCGCAGCTGCGCCTCGTCCGTGAACAGGGAGGTACTCAGGCCAAAGGAGGAAGCATCCGTTTGAAAAAAGCGGCCACCCTTGACGGTTGTGGCGTCGGAGCCTGCCGCGCGCAGGCTCATGAGGGAAAGCACATTGTCATTGCGGGTTGGGGAGAGATACTGTTGCGTGCCGTCCGTCCCGCTCAACCACACGTATTGATCCTGCGTGCAGGGCGCGCTCAGCACGATCTGTTCCAGCGCAGCATTCGTCAAATCACACACCAGGTAGCCACATTCGACGGTTCCCATTCTCTGATATAGTCGCTTGACCAACCTGAGAAATGCCTTCCCCTCTTTGTCGACACACAGCAGCACGCGAACGCGATCCTTTCCTGCGCCGAGATAGGTACGCAGTTGCTCGGTGCTCTCATCGTCCTTTGCATACAAATCGGGCAAAGAATCATACTTCGCACGCTGATAGACACTCTTGAGATAGTGGTCGTTGTTGTATACGTATATGCCCTTTAATTCCTGAAACCAAGTGGTCTGCGTCAGCAGATTCAGCGCCGGTCTCTCATAGCGCAAATTGCTGTCGTTGTTCAGGTTGCCCAGAAATTCGGGGTATTGATAGATGATGTCAAGCCGCTTATCCAGATTGGAAAAGTAGGTATCCACATCACGCTGAATGGAGACTGCCGCCTTCTGCGCCGTATCATCTGTATAGGATTGGAATTGCTCGCTGGAATAGCGAAAAAACAGCCAAGTTTGCAATCCAAACAGCAATAGCATGACCGCAAGACACAGCACCAGCAGCCGCGTAAAGTAAGAATGAGAGCGCTTCGTTTTCATAAAAAACACCTCTTTGGCTTCAATCGCTGATGACGATGTATCAAGTATCATAACACAATAGACACACATTCGCCACCTTGGAATGGAGCGCTTGTCGTTCGGGCAAGAAGTGTAATCGTGATAGGAAATCAAGCGCATCAAATATAAGGTGGCGCCTACACGAG
>JAJDGF010000027.1 GCA_030265545.1 Eubacteriales bacterium OttesenSCG-928-N13 | reverse complement strand
GGGGCGGATGCAGCAATGCATCCGCTTCTTGCGTTACGTGACACAGATTGGACGCTGAAGTAAATATACTGTTGTTTGCATGGGTCATATCTGGGTATTCACAATCGACTATGGTATAATTCATATGATTTCGTTTGACGCTTTTATCCAGATTGATAGTGAGATGGGGGATCCGGTTGTCCATTGTTTCGGGGCAGTTTATTCTATTTTTGGCTGTGCTGCTGTGTGTCTATTTTGTTATCCCCAAAAGGTATCAGTGGATCCTGCTGCTCGTTGGGAGTTATATCTATTACCTGCTGAGCGATGCCAAAATGATCGCGCTGATGATGCTGACGACCGCCACGGTGTTTCTGTGCGGCAAGCTGATTTCGGCCACCTATGATCAGCAGAAGCAGGCGCTCAAGGATCAGGACAAGCAGTGGCTTGCGGAGAACAAAAAGCGCGTTATCGCGGACCACACGCGCAAGCGCAAGCGCATCCTGCTGGTGGGCTTGCTACTCAATCTGGGCATATTGGCGTTCATCAAATACTATGGCTTCGTCGCGGACAACATCAATGCGATGCTGGCCTCCTTTTCATGGAAATCGGCGCTGCCAGAATTTGATCTGCTGCTGCCGCTGGGCATCTCGTTTTACACCTTTCAATCGCTGGGCTACCTAATCGATGTATATCGCGGCAAATATGCTGCGGAGCAGAATCCCTTCCGCTTCGCGCTGTTTGTCAGCTTTTTTCCGCAGATCATTCAGGGCCCGATCAGCCGCTTTGACCAGCTGGCCGAGCAGCTATACGCGCCGCACGATTTCGATTATTCGCGCGTCAAGCGGGGCGTGCTTCGGATCGGTTGGGGCTTCTTCAAGAAGCTGGTGATCGCGGATCGCGCGGCAATCGTGGTTCAATATATGCTGGGGCACTCCGAACACTTCGCCGGGCTTGAGGTGGCGTTCGGTGTGGTTTTGTTCATGATTCAGATCTATGCCGATTTCTCGGGCGGCATGGACATCGCGCTGGGCGTAGCACGCGCCATGGGCATTGAGATGGTCGAGAACTTCAGGCGGCCGCATTTCGCCGTTTCGATATCCGACTATTGGCGCCGCTGGCATATCACGCTGGGCGCATGGATGAAGGACTATCTGCTGTATTCGCTCTCGCTCTCCAAGGCATTTGCCCGGTTGGGCAGATGGACCAAGAAGCGCATGGGCAATCGCTGGGGCAGAATGGTGCCCTCCGCGATCGCGATGTGGGTTGTGTTTATGGCGGTCGGCATCTGGCACGGTGCCGATTGGAAGTTCATCATTTTCGGCGTATACAACGGCCTTTTGATCGTGTTTGAACTGATCTGGGATACTGCCTATCAGGCATACGCCCTCAAGCATCCGCGCCTCACGGTGGCGAACCCCTGGATACGTGCGCTGGCGCTGATCAAGACGCTGTTTCTGGTGTTCATTGGCAAATACTTTTCCATGGCAAACAGCGCTCCGCAGGCGTTCGCCATGCTGAAAAGCACCTTCACCACATGCAGCATGAAGGCGTTGATCGACGTGCCAAATCAGATCCCACAATTCGGGTATCAGAACATGTTGACGCTCGTGTTGGCGCTGGGCGCGCTGATTTGGGTGAGCGTGATGCAGGAAAAAGGCGTGGACGTTCTGGGCGCGCTTGAACGCAAGCCGATCGCGGTGCGCTGGCTCGTATACTATGCTGTGCTGTTTTCGATTCTGCTGCTTGGCATGGGCGGCGAGGGCATAATGAAAGGATTCATGTATGCAAATTTCTAAATCAAAGCTGCTGATCAAGGCGGTGGCTTTTCTGCTGATTTTCCTGCTGCTCATGCGGGGCGCGGCGTTCGTCACGGTTTCTGCGATGGCCAGGCCGCGGTTGACCATGCATGAATGGTACGAGATGGATGAGCCACTTGATGTCGCGTTTTTTGGTTCGTCCCGCTTTTATCGCTCAATCAATTCGCTGGAACTGGGCCCGATGATGGGGAAAAACGCATTCGGCTTCACCTCATCCGATCAGAGCCTGCGCGACACGTATTTTTTGCTTCGCGAGATGTACAAGAAATCGTCGCCTGAGCTGGTGGTGATCGATGTATCCTGGAATCGACTGTACGATGAGGATGATGCGGCTGCCTCCTCTATGATTTGGGACTATTTTGCGCCATCCAGGAACAAGCTGGATTTCTTCTTTGCGTCCTTCGAGCCGTCGCACTACGCAGACGTTCTGTTTCCGGCGCTGCGCTATACCGATTCATACGATGATCACCTGCTTAGCAGAGCCACACTGAACAATGTGATTAAGAAGCTTACGCCTGCCTATTGGAATTATGATCCATCCATCACAAACAGCTCCCTTGCGCGATATATGGGGCGCGGCTTTGATGCCGCCACATCATCCATATCCATGGATAGCGCGGGAGATGTGAATGTGAACGAGAACTGGGACCCACTGCAGCTGGGCGATGAGCAGCTGGAATATCTTCAGCGCAGTGTGGAATTGTGCCAGCAGTATGGTACCAAGGTTGTGCTGTTGGGCGCACCGATCCCGCTGATGAAGCTGGCATCCGTTGAGGATTACGATGATTATGATCGGTATATGCAGACGCTTGCGCAGCAGCTGGGCGTAGATTTTTATGATTTTGCGATGTTGCGTCCCAGTGTATTGACGCTGGATAACAGCTGCTTTTATGATTATAAGCATGCCAACGAGCATGGTGCAGCGCTGCTTCAGCCCGTGCTTGCGCAATTTTTGAGCGAATATTTGCAGGGGGATCTGGATGAGAGCAAGTATCTGTGCGAATCCAGATTGGAGATGCTGCAGGGTCATGATGAGGTGCTGAGCGTCTGGCTCAAGGACAATGAAGGCGATCCGACGCGCGTAACGGCATATACATCCGCTGCGCCCGGTGTGCAGGTGGAGTTTGAGTTCCTCATCAGCACACCCGCCAATAAGGAGTATACCGTCATGCAGCCCTATGGCGCCGATGCGCAATTTGACATGAGTCCCTGGCAGGACGGGAATTATAAGGTCATGGTGCATGCCCGCGCGAAGGGCAGCGACGCAGCCTATGAGCAATATTTCGAAGTTGCCTATCGCAAAGGAGCGCGGACGGATGATTAACAATGTGCGCTATCTTGAGCAGGCGGCTGCGCGCTGGCCTGATCGGGTGGCGTATGAAAGCGCTGATGCACAGATCTGCTTTGGTGAGGCGCTGCACCAGACAAAGGCGCTTGGCAGGGCGCTATGCGCACATATTATCACCCGATCACGAGAAGAAAAAGGAGGAACCAACCCATGGATCAACTGATGAAGATATTGGAAGAGGCGCGCCCGGATTTGGACTTTGCGAAGGAAACGAAGCTGATTGATGACGCCATCTTGGATTCGTTTGACATCATCTCGATCGTGTCCGAGATCAACGATGTGTTTGATATCAATGTCAATGTGGCCGATCTGCAACCTATCAATTTCAACAGCGCAGAAGCCATTTGGACGCTCATCGAGAAATACCTATAAAGGAAAATGAATGCAACCATGGAGTGCACAGCGCGGAACGGCGTTGTGCACTCCGTGGTTTGTTTAATCCGTATGGAAGGGCGAATGATGCTGTTTGTTGTCATGATAGCATAATGGTCCGATTTGAACACAAAGAAACCACATTTGACGCACGAAAACGTGTTGAAATTAACCTATAATATAGGTATAGTTAGCATATATGTGGATCGTTTTATACAATTATAATGATAAGGATACAGAATATGCTTTTTCCATCTCTTTTGCATGCGATCGACACCTATCAGAAGCAATGTCCGGACAAGCTGTGCCTGGCAGATTCGGCTGAGGAGATATGCTATCGTGATTATGCACGCCGCATTGTGGCCACGTGCGCGCTTCTCCAAACCAATGGGATTCAGCAGGGCGACAGGGTGGTGCTGAAGGCCAAGCAGACCATCAGCTATCTGTGTTGGTGCCATGCCATCCAGCTGGCGGGCGGCATCGCTGTCCCGCTCGAAAACAGCGCGGGCGATATGCGCGTGGAGCAGATCTTGGCGTTGACCGAAGCTTCGATGTATGTGGGCGATGCGCCGCTTGGCGATGCGAAGTTCGTCCCATACGATGCGCAATCCGATCTCGCGCTGAGCAGCGCAGACATGACGCAGCAGCTGCCCGACCCGCAGCAGATATCGATGATCCTGTTTACGACCGGAACCACCGGTGCGTCCAAGGGCATCGTGGTGACGCACATGTCCGAGGTGGCCGTGGCGGAGAACGTCATGTATGGCGTTTCGATGAAACCGGACAACATCGAGATCATCCCGACCCCCATGAACCACTCATTCAGCCTGCGCCGATATTACGCGAACCTGATCCGGGGCGCCACGGTGGTGCTGTTGGAGGGGATCATCTTTTTGCAGCAGCTATTCGACGCGCTCGATCGATACAAAGCGACGGCCATCGCGTTGGTGCCGGCGGCGCTGTCCGTGATATTTAAGCTTTCGCGCGATCAGATCGGGCAATACAATCATCAGCTGGACTATGTGCAATTTGGCTCCGCGCCCTTGCCCGAGGCGGACAAGGAGCGGATCACGCGCCTGCTGCCCGATTGCAGGCTGTACAACATCTACGGATCGACCGAATCGGGCTGCGCCTGCAGCCTGAACTTCAACAGCGCGGACAACATGCCCGGCTGCATCGGGTTCCCGAATCGGCATGCGCACTTCATCGTGACTGACGCGCAGCACAACCAGATCGAATCCTCACCCGAGCACATCGGCTTTCTGGCCTACCGCGGCGCGATGGCGATGGAGAAGTATTACAACGAACCCGAGCTGACCGAACGTACGATCATCGATGGCTATCTCTACACCAAGGACCTCGGGTACATCGATGCGCAGGGGCGCGTCTATATGCTGGGCAGGGACGACGATGTGATCAATACCGGCGGCAACAAGGTATCTCCGGGGGAGATCGAGGAATGCGCCCGGCGCTATGAGGGCGTGGAGGACTGCATCTGCGGCGCCACGAAGGACGCTGTGATGGGCGAGGTGCCTCTGCTTTATATCGTGGCAGGGGACGATCTGGATCTCCGTGCGTTGCACCAATATCTGTCGCAACATCTGGAGGGATTCAAGGTGCCCAAGAGGATCGCGCGCATCAATCAGGTGCCGCGCACCTACAACGGGAAAATCTGGCGCGCCAAGTTCGCGGAGATCAAGGCACTCCGCCAGATCACATAATTATGATGAAGAAAGAAGGTATCCCCATGAAGAAGAGGCTGATTATGCTGCTCACACTGATCCTCGCGCTATCGCTTTGCGTTGCGCCCTGCGCGCTGGCCGCGGACAGTCTGAACATCGCCTATCAGTACGGCATGTCCTACGCACCGCTGCTGATCATGAAGGAGCAGGGGCTGATCGAGAAGCACTATGGCCAGGAGGTCGAGATCAACTGGCAGGTGCTTAACTCGGGCGCAGCCATCAACGAGGGCATGACCGCTGGCAGCATTGACATCGGCGCGATGGGCGTTGGGCCAGCCGTCACGGGCGTGATGGTGGGCATCCCCTACAAGATTTTCTCCGCGCTGTCCAGCCAGCCGCACGGCATCATGACGAATGTCGAGACCGTCACGGCGCTCAAGGACATTACCCCCGATATGCAGATCGCGATGGTCAACATCGGCAGCATCCAACACATCCTGCTCGCCATGGCGTGCGAGAAGGAGCTGGGCGATGCGCATGCGCTGGATCAGAACATCCTGGCCATGTCGCATCCGGATGGCATGACGGCGCTGGTTTCGGGCGCGGTGGAGTGCCAACTGACCACATCGCCCTATCTGTTCCGCGAGGCGGAATTTGACAATCTGCACAAGATCTCCTCCATCGAGGATGTCTGGCCAAATGGCAACACGTTCATCGTCGGCATGGCATCCAATCGCCTGCACGATGAGAACCCCGATCTGTACAACGCAGTCGTGGAGGCCATGAAGGAAGCCACGCTGTTCCTGACCGAAAACAGGAAGGCGGCGGCCGAGCTATTGTGTGAGAACGAGAATGTGACCGCCGAGACCATGCTCACCTGGCTGTCCGATCCCGCGTGCGGCTATGATGTGCAGCTCAAGGGCGTCATGACCATGGCGACATTCATGGCGGACAACGGCTTCATCCCGAAGGGACCGAGCGAGCTGTCCGAGCTGGCCTATGATAACGTGACGGGCGACTGATGATGGCAGAGAAGCTGAAAAAGATCCTTCCGCAGATCGTATTTGTGGGGATCGTGATCATCGCATGGCAGGTGCTGTATCGGCTCCAGATTTGGCCGGAGCTGCTGTTTCCGTCAGTCGGAAGCATCGGCAGGTCGTTTGTGGATGGCTTTACACAGAACAACTTCGGCGGTGCGATCCTGTATTCGCTGGAGCTGCTCGCGCGCGGGCTGCTGCTTGGGATTGCGCTGTCGCTGGTACTGTCCAGCCTGGCGATGGTCAGCAAGAGCATCTATGCGGTGTACAACATGCTGGTGTCGGTGTTTGACCTGATCCCGGGCGTGGCGCTGTTCCCGGTGGCGATCCTTTGGTTCGGCACGGGGGAGAGCACGATCATCTTCATTGTGGTGCATTCGGTGATCTGGCCGATGTCGCGCAACGTGATCGATGGGTTCAGTTCCATCCCCAAGATCTATATCGAGGCGGGCGAGAACATCGGGCTCAGCGGGTTGAACCTGGTGCGATCCGTCTATCTGCCGGCTGCATTTCCGCACATCATTTCAGGTCTCAAGGTAGGCTGGGCGCGCGCATGGCGCGGGCTGATGAGCGCCGAGATGGTCTTTGGTGCGACGGGTGCGGGCGCGGGCATCGGGTTTTATATCCAGTACCGCCGCAGCTTCATGGACAGCGCGGGGCTGTATGCCTCCTTGATCGCGATTATACTGATTGGGGTCGTGGTGGAATACGGCGTGTTCCGCGTGATCGAAAATAGAACGATACGGAAGTGGGGGATGGTTCGTTGACCACGGATGATCAGAAGCGCCCTCTGCTTGAAGTGAGGCATATTTCAAAGCACTATGACAACCAATTGACGACAGATGCACCGATCATCGGCGATCTGAGCCTCGTGGTCAACGATCAGGATTTCCTGTGCATTCTGGGGCCATCCGGCTGCGGCAAGACGACGCTTCTGCGCTGCATTGCCAGCTTTGAGAACTACCAGGGCGAGATTCTGGTGGATGGCCAGGTGGTTTCAAAGCCGGGCTCCGATCGGATCGTGGTGTTTCAGGATTTCAACCAGCTCTTCCCGTGGAAGACGGTCGCGCGCAACGTGCAGGATCCGCTTAAACGGAGGGGCATCAAGGACAAGCAGGAGCGCGAACGCATCGCGGACACATACCTCGAGAAGGTCGGATTGCTCGATTATCGCGACTACTATCCGCACCAGCTCAGCGGCGGGATGAAGCAGCGCGTGGCCATTGCAAAGGCGCTGGCGCTACATCCCAGGATCGTGTTGATGGATGAGCCGTTCGCGAGCCTGGATGCCATGACCAGAAAGAGCATCCAAGCCGAGCTGCTCCAGATCAAGGAGAAGGAAGAGATGACCGTCATCTTCATCACGCACAACATCCAGGAGGCCATCATGCTGGGCAACCGCATCATGGTGATGGGGCGTGGCGGCAACGTGCTGGAGGACATGGAAAACCCCTTGCCCAAGCCGGCTACCCCCGCGTGCGAGGGCTTCAGCGCGCTGTGGGATCATTTCACACAGTTGCTGGATCAAAGCCAATAGCGTGTTGACAAAGGTCAACACGCTGAAGACCCGATCGATGCAGAAACATCGATCGGGTCTTATGGTTTTGGTGCATCAAATTTCGCTCACGAGTTCCTGTAGCATGGACAGCGTTTGATCCATTGTGATCCCTTCATCAGGCATCATCTCGAAGCCGATCGTGCCGCGGAAGCCCTCCTTCTTGAGCCACTTTAGCAGCGCGCGATAATCAAACCCGATTTGAAGATCCTGATTGCGCAGCGGGAAGCCCGCGAAATGGATGTAATCAATCAAATCCCAATGCTTCGCGATCTGCGTATAGACATCCTCGCCCATGTGCAGCATGTGATACACGTCGTACAGCATCTTCACGTAGGGGGAGCCCACGTCAATCAGGATGTCCGCGCAGATGTCGGAGCCATCCAGCCATGCATTCGGGTGCTCCTTGTGCGTGTTCAGCGGCTCCACCACCAGCACCTTGTCCTTGCTCTCCATCGAGGGGGCGATCTGCCGAAGGCCGTTTGTGGTGGCCTTGATCTGATCCTCAAGAGGCATGCCGTTGTCATCGCCCACCTGGGTGATGATGTGGGTGCCATCAAGCAGTACCAGCTTGTCCAGCGCATGCAGCAGCGCGCGCTCATAGTCCTCATATTTGGCGGGATCGTTCAGGATGAACTCATCCGGGCACAGCCCGGCAAGCTTCATTCGATCCTGCTGCATCAGCGCCTGCACAACGCGCACCTCTTCGTCCGGGAAGGTCCAGGTCTCCAGTCGATCAAAGCCGTATTTCTCCGCCAGCTCCATGGCATCCTGCCAGCCCAGTCCATTGAATAGCGCCGCTTTGTTGAGAGCAAACAGCATCAGATTGTTCCTCCATTTCAGTATTAGAATGCCTCCGCGATATAGCAGCTGCGGCGCGCAAAGGCGGCCTTCAGTGCAGGTTGGTTCCCAAGGATCTCCGCCCAGCCCTGATCCAGATAGAGCAGATCCGCGTATCCGATCGTGCCCAGCAGCAGCGGCGAAAGTGCCCGAATGTCCAGCCTCAGGTCGGGCTGCTGGTTGGTTCGTGAGACGCGGGAACCATCCTTGTCATACTCGATCAGGAACGTGGCGCAGTTGTCCTCAAAGAAATCGTCCTCCACCCGTATCGCAATGCTGCCCTTGTGGGCGGGCCACGGATAGCCAGATAGCGCAGCCTCCACATCGATCACGCGCGCCTGTCCGGCGATGCGCACCTCGTGCCTGAGACGATAGGGGTCATCCAGCATCTGCGCCAGCGGCAGATCCTGCGGCAGCCACATCTCGCAATCAAAATAGTGCGAGCGCAAGGAGCCAATGAACCCCAGCAGCTGCTTCATGGCGTCCTCGTCCACCCAGGCGGAATCCAGCACCTTCATGGTGGACGTGGCGCCCTCGCCCTCGGGCAGATACCCGAGGAACGCACAGGGCACGCCCTCGCGGCGCAGCAGATACATCACGCGTCGATTCTTGGTGGGCTGGTATTCGTCCAGCCGCTTCCAATCGGAGCGGCGCACCATGCCGGTGTATTGCGCGGCGAACGCATCAAACACACGGGCATAGGGCGCGGGGTCCTGCCCCTTTTCATGGCGGACGACCTCGCACGTGCAGCGGTGCTTGCTGAGCATACTCGGCGGGAAATGCACATGCGCCTTTGAGATGGCCTGCGCATAGCCGAACTGCTCGTAATACTTGAATGAGAAGGGATAGAGATAGCTGAACACATCTCCGCGCGCTTTGCGCTCCATGAAGATGGCATGAAACAGTGCGCGAATGTGGCCTCGGTTGCGGCTCTCCACCAGCGAGGAGACATCCCCAATGCCAAACATCTTCACATCGTTGCCGTGATAGCGCATATCAAAATTCACCGCGCGCACCTGCGAAACCAGCTTGCCGTCCTCCATCGCGCCCCAGATATCGTAGAGATCCGGCTCGGTCACATATTCGCGCGCGTGCTCCGCGTCCATCGGGTAGTTGAACGCAATCGAGCTCAACTCGTGGCTCTGGATCAGATCCTTTTCGGTCTGCAAAATTCGGATGTCCAAATATTTGTCCTCCTTCGTCGGACGCTTCCGCCCGCAATTGCGTGTTATATCCTGCCTGATGCGCGGGCCGCGCGTTTCATTCAGTCGATGGCGAGGATCATTGCGAACCCAGCAGCTCGCGATAGAACGCCAAATGCCCGGGCAGCGTTTCGTAGGGTTTCAATCCGTAGGGGCAGCGCTGGGCGCACAGCCCGCAGCGCGTGCATTGCTCGATTTTCGCCATCTGCTGCTGCCAATCTTCGCTGAGGTAGGGCTCGCTGGGCGCGCGGGTGATCAGTTGCTTCATGCGGTTGGCGTTGTGGATCGGGATGCCCACCGGACAGGGCAGGCAGTAGCCGCAGCAGCGACAGAACGAGCCGGACAGCTCCTTTTGGTCGCGCGCAATCTGCTCCTGCAAATCAGTGAGCATGGGCGGATCCTGCTCAAACGACAGGATCTGATCCAGCTCATGCATGTGCTGGATGCCCCAGATCGGGACGACGTTTTCATATTGCCGAATGAACGCGAACGGCGCGCGCGCATCGGTGACCAGTCCGCCCGAGAGCGCCTTCATCGCGATGAACCCAATGCCGAGCTGCTCGCAGCGCTCGACTAGCTGGATCTCCTCCTCGGATGCCAGGTGGTTGAACGGATATTGCAGTGTGTCATACAGCCCGCTTTCGATGGCCTCTTTCGCCAGCGCCAGCGTATGCTGGGTGATGCCGATCGCCCGGATCTTGCTCTGCCTTTTCGCCTCCAGTGCTGCATCATACAGCCCGTCCTCGCCGCCCGGAACGGGCACGAAGCCGGGGTTGTGGAATTGATAGATGTCGATGTGATCGGTCTTCAGATTGGTTAAACTGGTCTCCAAATCGTACCAGAATCCCTCGGCATCCTTTGCACCGGTCTTGGTGGCGATGATGATCTGGTCGCGCACATCGGCGAGTGCTTCGCCCATCTTCTGCTCGCTATCGGTATAGGCGCGCGCCGTATCAAAGAACGTGATCCCTCCCTCATATGCGCGTCTCAGGATCGCACCCGCATCCTCCATGCTGATGCGCTGAATGGGCAGCGCCCCAAAGCCCGTGCGCGTGATCTCGACCCCCGCGCGTTCAAAACGAATCTTCTGCATCTGGTCTACCTCCACCTGTGTTGATATCATTATACCGCGCAACGAGGAGCCTGTAAATACATATAAATAAAGCAAATAAAATCGGCCGAAATACGAGATTTCAGCCGATTCGTGACGTTGAACCTGAGTGCGTATTAGCGGAGCGCTTTGCTGCTCGGGCAGAGCGCCAGCTTAAAGTTGAACTTGGACGGATTGAAGCGATACTGCTCCAGCAATTGCGGGCCGCAGCTGCCCGAACCCACGCCGGACATCGCATAATCCAGGCAGACGACCGTCTCGCCGGAGGGCACCAGCTCGTAGTTGTGCTTCTTCGTGCTCAGTTCCTCCTGGGTGTAGGGGGAGGCGTTGAAGCCAAACGGCGTGTCGCTGATGGCGCTGAGGGAGGCGGACGCATCAGACAGCGTCACATAATCGCAGTTCCAATGCGAGCCGTTCTCCTGCGGCTTGATGTAGTCCTCGTGGTTGCGCATGGCCGTGGTCTCGAACTGACCCAGCCAGCTGGCGCGATGCTTGTCCTGATAGCTCTCGATCGGGCCGAACCCGTAATAGCTGACGTTGTGCATCGACTTGGGCATGAACAGCCTGAGGCCGAAGCGGGGCAGGAAGGGCATCTCGGGCGTCTTCACGCAGTTGAGTGCGATATCAATCTTGCCATCGGCCGTGACCAGATAGCGCGCATCCATGCTGATCGTGCGCTGACGATAGGGCGCGGCCAAGGACAGCTTGGCATGGATCTCCACGCCGCCCGATTTCTCGGACACCTTGGTCTCATACACGCGGGCGAGGATGCGGTCATAACCGGCCTCCACCCACAGCTTGCTGACATACATGTCGTTGTCGATGGGCGCGCGCCAGATGTTGTATTCCATCGGGCGGGTGAGCAGGTTCTTGCCGCCGAAGGTCAGCTCCTCGAACGTGCCCAGCGTCTTATCAAACGAGTAGCGCAGGCCTGCGCCGCTGATGACCACGTGGGTGTTTGATTCCTGCACACTCAGCTTGCCCGACTTGGCCGCGGGCAGCTTGGGTAGCACCGTGGCATCGCGCAGCAGCAGGTTGTCAAAGCCCAGCTCGTGCCCGGCCTTGGTCAGCGCCAGATCATTCTTTTGCAGATAGATCAAGCGCAGCATCACCTTGCCCTTGGCGGGCATCTTGAGCGGCAGCTCAATGGTGGCCGATTTGTGCGGGGCGATGGCGGGCAGCTCGAACTTGCCCTGCTGCACGACCTTGCCGTCAGAGGTCAACTCAAAGCGTCCCGTCGCGAACTGATCGGCGCTCAGGAAGTCCAGCCAGTTGCTGATTTTCACCTGATTGCCGCTCACCCATTCGGCGCGCAGCGGACGAATCACGTTTTTAAATTCCATGATGGCGGTGTGCGGTGTGCGATCCGGATACACCAAACCGTCCATGCAGAAGTTGTTGTCATGCGGGAACTCGCCCCAGTCGCCGCCGTAGTAGTACTTGCTCTTGCCGTCCGGGGTTTTGCCCATGTACATCGCATGATCGCAGAACTCCCATACGAAGCCGCCGCACAGACCCGGATATTTGTCGATCAGCTGCTGATAGTCCCACACGTCGCCCGGGCCGTTGCCCATGGCGTGGATGTATTCGCACAGGATGTAGGGGCGCGGGTCATCCTTCTTCTTGAAGTATTCGTGGATATCAGCGATGGAGGGATACATGCGGCTATAGAAATCGATGTTCGTGAAATCATTGTCGCGCTTCTCGGAGGCATGGAAGCTGCCCTCATAATGGCACAGGCGGGTGGGATCATACTCCTTGATCCAACGCGCCGAATCGGAGAAGTTCTTGCCGTAGCCCGATTCATTGCCCATCGACCAGATCACGATCGCGGCATGGTTCTTGTCGCGCATCACATTGTGAATGTTGCGATCCAGGATCGCCTCATGGAACATGGGATCGTCCGCGATCCGCGCGAAGTCCTCATGCATGTCCACAATATCGCGATTCATCCAGAACTCGCCGCCCGAATACAGATCCATCACGCCGTGGGTCTCCACGTCGCTCTCAGAGATCATGTAGAAGCCATATTCATCGCACAACTCGGCCATCAGCGGCGCATTCGGGTAATGGCTGGTGCGGATGGCATTGATGTTGAACTGCTTCATGACGGTCAGATCACGAACCAGCTCCTCGCGCGCGACGGCGAAGCCCACGAAGGGATCGCTGTCATGGCGGTTCACGCCGCGGAACTTGATGGGCTTGCCGTTGAGCAGCACCACGCCCTTTTTGATCTCGATCTCACGGATGCCCACCTTCTGGTGGATCATCTCATCGCCGCATTCGATGGTCAGCGTGTACAGGTCGGGCGTTTCAGCCGTCCAGAGCTGGGGATCATTCACGGCAAACACCGCGAGGTTGTCCTTCGCGTCCACCTCTGCCAGGTGCGATCCATCGGGCGCAGCCAGGCGGCAGTGCACATCCGCCTTGCCCTCCATCTCAAACTGCACGCGGATCTCGGCCTTTTTGCCGTTGATGGGGGTGCGCACGGTGAAATCGCGCACATGCGCGGTCTTTCGGGTCAGCACATACACATCGCGGAAGATGCCCGACATGCGCAGCTTGTCCTGATCCTCCAGGTACGTGCCAAAGCCCCATTTGAGCACGCGCACTTCGATGCTGTTCACGCCGCTCTTGACGAACTTGGTGATGTCAAATTCGCTGGTGCTGTGCGAGATCTGGCTAAAGCCCACATACTTGTCGTTGATGTACACATAATAGTGGCTGTCCACGCCCTCAAAATTGAGGAAATAGCGCTCGCCCGATTGCTTTTTCAGCTCAAAATCGCGACGATAGCAGCCGCACGGGTTGGCGACGGGCACATAGGGCGGATCGTAGGGGATGACATATTTGGTGTTGGAATACTGGTGCGCATCGTAGCCGTGCTGTTGCCAGACGGAGGGCACCGGGATCTGGTCGAGGTATTCCACCTTCTCGGGCACATCGATATAGCGATCGAAATAGGCGAAATCCCATGTGCCGTTTAGCATCAGCTGGCGCGGCGCCCCACTGCGGGGATCGAGCGGCAGATAGTAGCTGCGCGGAGATTGCGTGTTTTGGTGCAGCGTCTTGGGGCTCTCATGTAATGTCATCATGGCCTGAGATCTCCTTTGATTGTCATTATTTCTTGCGCCCGGATGGACAAGCTCCACCCGTTTATCATCATATCATAATGGTCTGCATTTATCTAGCGTTTCCGGCAAGAAAACACAGGATTGATCAAGTTGCGTCGGGTTGCTGCACCAGTCCGGGATTGCGGATCAGCGCGCCGCGCAGATAGAGATCGTGCGCCAGATTGTCCACACTGTCTCCTTCGACCAAAAACTGCACGCGATCGATGTGCTGCATGTCGCAAAGGGTGTTCACCATCGCATAGATCAGCAGCTGCTCCTCTGTTTCATTCAGTGATTGGCAGCAGCGATAGAAGTTGCTGGACAGGTTTACGATCGCCGTGCCGCCCGTCACACGAATCCCAAGGATGTCAGCGCTGGTGATGCCGACAGGCACCACATGCGCCAGGTTTGATTCGCTGGTCAGCGGCCCAATCAGGAGCTGCTCGAGCAATGCACGAGGCTGCCCCACGCTGTAGGAATCGAGTACACGCTTGCACTTGACCAGCCTGCCCGTTTCATTCGCCAAGTAGATATCCCCGCTATCGCCCAGCAAGGATGCGAAGTCCGCCTGCATCATCACGCCATCCGCGAACAGTTGCTCACCCTGCGCGTCCGAGATGCGATCGATCTTCTCCTGCCCGATGCGGATCACGACGCCATCCACCTCCGGCACAAACCGAAGCAGCGTCAGCGTGAGCGAGCCGCACAGCTGGCGCATGGACATCCCGCGTCGCTTGACCTCGGTATCAAATCCGGTGGTGAAGGGGAGGGTAATCAACCGGCGGCCATCTGCCGAGGTGGTGATGGTGGGCGCGCTCATCAGCGGCTCCTGATCCATGGGCATGATGCCCACGGCCTCGGTTCTGAGCATGGGACCGCGCACCAGCTCCCGAAGCAGCGGCATGACCAGATCGCCCGATGTGAAGCGGATTGCGCGCGCCTCGGGCAGTAGCCTTGTGCCGTCCGGGGAGGCGAAATACAGCGCCGCCAAGGTATCCAGCTGGCGCGAAGTGCTGTCTACGCTGAACCGCTGCTGTGCTGCCTGCGCCTGGAGCCAGGCGGAGGTCAGGTTCATATCGCTGCGCGCGATTAGCCCAAAGGGTACATCGAGCACCGTTTCTGATTGTCCCGCCAGCAAAATGCTCACATATTCCACGTTGCCGCCCGGCAGCTGGGTGAGCGTCTGGGTGATCGCCGTGCGCAAAAACACGCGCTGTTGATCGGTGAGCGCCAGCGCCTCGCCACTCAGATTGATGGTCACGATGCCGCCCGATTGTTCAAACCAGAGCAGCCGCGTGCCGGCGGGCGCAATGCGCTGCAAATCGCTGCCGGATGGCTGCTCCAGCAATTGGGCCATGGCCAGCTCCGCGATGTTGTCCTCGCCGCGAATGATCAAGGTATACGGTACGGGCGCCAGCTGCATGTCGGCGCTCAGATACATCAAGTTGATCCGCTCAGTGCGGCTATCGATGCTATCCCCGATCAGATCATTGCCAGAGGAAAACGGCGCAGGCGTGGGCAAAGACGCCACCTGCTCGCCCGATTCTTGCACGAGCGGCAGCGGCGTACAGCCTGTGATGCCAAGCGCGATCAGCGCCAGCAGTATCATCAATGATGCAATGCGTCGCACGCGATATCCTCCAATGTGTTACAGGTTTACGATCGGCAGCTCCACGGTGAATGTGCTGCCCTTGTCCTCCTCGCTGCTGACGGTGATGGTGCCCTCATGCAGCATAACGATCTGCTTGACGATCGACAGACCCAGTCCGGTTCCGCCCGTCTCCCGCGCGCGCGCCTTGTCCACGCGATAGAAGCGGTCAAATACGTGGCGCACGTCGGCCTTCGGGATGCCGATGCCGCTGTCCTCCACCGATACGATCGCCTTTCGGTTGGCTCTTGTCAGGGTGACATTCACCTCACCGCCGGGCGGAGTGTATTTGATGGCGTTGTCCACCAGGTTATAGAACACCTGCTCCAGCTTCATGTGATCGGCGTAGGTCTCGATCTCGTCCACGATATGGATGTTGAGCGCGATCTCGCGGCTGCTCGCAAGCGGATCCAGCCGCCGAACGGTGGTGGTCAACAGCTCGTCCAGCTGCAATTTGATCGGATGCAGCTCCATGTTGTGGCTGTCAAAATGAACCAGTGTCAACAGGTCGTTGATGATCAGGTTCAGGCGGTCAATCTCCTTGTTGATGTCGCCCAGAAACTCAGCCTGCATCGTGGGATTGTATTCCTGCTGATACATCAGCGTCTCCAGCATGATCTTCATGGTGCTCAGCGGGGTCTTGAGTTCATGACTCGCGTTTGATACGAATTGATTTCTGGTCTGATCGACGGTCTCCAGCCGCTCGCACATGCTGTTGAATGCCTCGGCCAGCTGAGAGAACTCGTTGTGCCCGCGCACCGCCACGCGGCTGGTCAGATCCCCCTGCGACATGCGCGCGATGCCCTGGCTCAGCTCGTTGATCGGGCGGGTGAAGATGCGGGAGATGAACATGCTGATCAGCAGCACCGCCAGCGCAATCAGACCCATGTACATGATCATCTGGCGCTGGATGTTGGACAGGTTGTCGTACACGTCCTGCGCGATGGATGTGAACACCAGCGCGCCGATCGTCTTGCCTGCGTCCTTCACGGGCGCTGCATATAAACCCAGCACGGCATTGCTGTTTTGGAAGCCCGCGCTGACCAGCCAGCTGCCGTCCGCGGCCGACTGCTGCTCATAGTAGCCATAGGCGCTGTCCTCGCCGCCCAGTACCTCTTGCACCTCGCGCAGATGCATGCGGCGGCCGTTGTATTCTGATTCGGAATCGGCCACGGTCACGCCGTACGGATCCAGCAGCAGCACGCGCCCATCATATTGACGCGCACTTTCGACCGATAGGGCATAGAGCGCGTCGGCATCCATGCGCGCCAGCGGTTCCTGCGCGCGCGCGGCCATGTCCTCGGTCACGCGCTGCTCCTCGCGCAGCTTCTGGGCAAACAAATATTCACCTACCATGGCCGTCACCGAATATGCCACCACAACAAAGGCGACACAGATGATCAGCAGGTAGGCGAGCACGATCCTCCAGCGGATGGAGTGTATGAAGCTAGAGAACTGTTTGTGTGCGATGGCACCCCACATCCCAACGTCTTTCGAAAATCAAAATCACCCCGGCAGGCGGCACAACATGCCGTGCCGAGGTGCGGTGGATCAATCCTTGTCCGTGAAATAGTAGCCCACACCCCACTTGGTGAATATGAATTCGGGCTGAGCGGGATTCTTTTCGATCTTTTCGCGCAGGCGGCGAATGTGCACGTCCACGGTCCTGAGATCGCCCAGATAATCATACTTCCAGATGGTTTCAAGCAGGCTCTCGCGGCTGAACACCTTGCCCCTGTTCGCGACGAACAGCTGCAGCAGGTCAAACTCCTTGGCGGTCAGATTGACCTCCTTTTGACCGATGGTCACCGAGCGATTGTTGAGATTGATGACCATATCGCGCACGCTGATCAGCTTGTTGTCCGAATCACGGTTCATCATGGAGGTGCGGCGGAAGATGGTCTTGATGCGCGCCTTGACCTCCAGGATGTTAAACGGCTTGGTCATGTAATCGTCCGCACCGTATTCAAGCCCCATGATCTTGTCCATGTCCTCGCCCTTGGCGGTGAGCATGATGATCGGGACATTGCTCTTTTCCCGGATGCGCTGGCAGACCTCGATGCCGTTCAGCTTGGGCAGCATCACGTCCAGCATCACCAAATCAAACGCAGACTCAAAAAACTTGGCCACGGCCTCTTCACCATCGGCGGCCGAGTCCGTTTCATAGCCATCCTGCTCCAAACTATACTTGAGACCCTTGACAATCAAGGGTTCGTCATCCACAATTAGGATTCTCTTTGCCATTTCGCAATCCCTCGTCTCATAAATATCTATAATCCCAAAGGAATCGACACCTTTTCGTAAGTATTATACACGCTTTCTGTAACAATTTCAAGGCAGAACTGCGGATTGTTAGGATTTTACATACAACTATAACTGTACAAAATGCGTCTAAAGTGATATCATAAATTCGTTCGCATGTTGCGGAAAGGATCGTGGATCAATGCCTTTGAAGAAAATCTCTATGAATCGATGGATTGCTTGCCTATTGGCAGTGCTGATTTTGCTCCATGGAAGCGCGCTGGTGGCCATGGCAGACGCAACGACCTCGTACAAAGCAGATGCGCCGGAGAAACTGACCAGCGCGGATCTGACGGGCGAGGCGTGCCTGGTGATGGATCGCGCAAGTGGGCGCGTGCTGTTTGATAAAAATGCCAACAAGCGCATGTATCCGGCCTCGACGACCAAGATCATGACGCTGCTGCTGGCGCTCGAATATGGCCATCTGAATGACATCGTCACCATCCCGCCCGAGGCGGACAAGGTGCCGAGCGATTCGTCGCGCACGCCGGTCTTTGGCGGGGAAAAGATGCCGTTTGTGGATCTTTTGTATGGCATGATGCTGCGCTCGGGCAATGACGCGGCGAATGCCGTTGCGGTGATTGTGGGCGGTTCGCTGGACAACTTTTCCAAGATGATGACCGCACGCGCCCAGGAGCTGGGATGCAAGGACACCAACTTTGTCAACGCACATGGGTACCACGACGATAAGCATTATTCTACCGCGTATGATCTGGCGCTGATCGCCAAGCAGGGCATGCGACATGATACCTTCCGCATGATCTCAAGCGCGATCAACTATACCATGACCATCACCGACCCATACCCGCAATATCCGGAGCGCGAGAAGCTGCGACTGGAGAGCTCAAATTCCATGTTCGTCTCCTCGAATGCCGCCTATTATAAGCCGATGGTGGGCATCAAGTCGGGCGCGCACAGCAAGGCAGGCAACTGCTTTGTGGGCGCAGCCAAGAAGAACGGCATCAACCTGATCTCCGTTACGCTCAAGGTACCGTCCGGGCAGCGCGCCAAGATGTGGGAGGACACCAAGCGCTTGATGGAATACGGCTTCTCGCAGTACGAATTGTACAGCTTTGACCAGATGTATAGCAAAGCGCCCATCTATGCTAGCATCATGGGCGCCGATTTGAACGATGATTCCAATGGTATGCTTGAGCTTACGCCCGTTCCGGGCGGTACGCTCAGTGGCTACAAGATATATCGGCTGCCGGATGAGCAGCAACAGACGATCGAGGACTTCAAAGCCAGTCGGCTGATTGAGTATTCAAATGATCTGAAGGCGCCCATCAGGCAGGGCGATATCATCGGCACGCTGAAGATGACGTCCGACGATGGGGAAGTGCTCACGACCACGCTGGTGGCCAGCCGCGATGTGGCGGCCGCGCCCGAGGTGATGCCGCTGGAGGAGATGTATCCCTTCCTGGCGTTGATCAATTATGACCCGGTGAAGGTGGCGCTGGCGTTGCTGGCGTTGATCCTGCTGCTAATCATCTTCCTAAGGGTGCGCGTGGTCTCTCGCCGCAATCGTCGGCGCAAGGAGATGTACAACCGCCGCATGCAGGCACGCGACCGCTACCGCGATTATAAAGGCTGATCATAGACC
>JAJDGF010000026.1 GCA_030265545.1 Eubacteriales bacterium OttesenSCG-928-N13 | reverse complement strand
TTAAAGACGGCTTTGGCCTTGCCATTCTGCTTGGCCAAGTACATCGTTTGATCGGAGCTTTCCAGCAAGCGATTGAAGTCCTTGCCGTGCTCCGGATAGCGCACCACGCCAATGCTGAATGTGCAGCGATGGGGCGCACCCAGCACCATGAAGCCCTTCTTCGATTCGTCCAATATGCATTCAACCAGCTCACGCAGGTCGTCTGGCTGTCCCTCGATGAACAGGATGAACTCGTCCCCGCCGTGGCGGTAGGCCTTGCCCAATCCCTTCACATGGCGGCTCAGGCAGCTAGCTACCTGGATCAGCAGCTCGTCGCCCGCGCTGTGCCCCAAGGTGTCGTTGATGGACTTAAAATTGTCCAGATCGACAAACAGCAGTGTGGCTGGGCGAGTCGCGTCCTGCGCGATGTATTCGCCGAAATCCTTTTCCAGCATGCGCCGATTGGGGATGCCGGTTAAGGTGTCCATGTAGGCCATCTGCTCCACCATCTGCTCGTAATGTTTGCCCTCGGTGATGTCCACGCTGGAGATGACATGCGCGATGCGTCCATCCACCCAGGGGAACGCGGCGCTCAGCACGCGAAACCAGGAGCCATCAAACGGACGCTCATAATCCCAGCTGAATATCTTAGTGGGCTTGCCGTTTTCGTCGATGATCTTGTTGCGCGGACAGTAATCGCATTCCTCGGTTCGACCCTCATAGAGCGCCGAATAGCAAGGCTTTCCGATCATGCTGTCCATGCCGCCATAGGGCGCGGCCATGGAGCGGTTCACGTATAATATCTCGTGCGTGTCAAAGTCATTCACGTAGATGTCAATGCCAGTGTTGTCCATGATGCCGTTCATGGAGGCCTGCGTGTAGGCCAGCCGCTGCTGATAGATCCGCAGCCGCACGCGGTTGCCCACCGCCGAGAAGATGGTGCGCGCCAGCTGCAAATCGTGTCCATCCATTGATGAATTGTTGCGTCGATCCATCACACCCACGCAGCCTTGCACCACGCGCTTATCATCTACGATCGGAAAGAGCAGCAGCGTGCTGGCATCAAACAGCTTCGCAAATGCCATCTGTAAGGGGTTCAACCCGTTCGACTTGTTCACAAACAGTACGGGCGCCATCGCGAATCGCAGGATCTGCCGATCGGTCAGCATCCCCTCCAGCTGAAATGATTCGGGCAAGGACACATCCGGGATGTTGGAATAGTTCTCGCGCAGCAAAAACGTTTTGGTGTGATCGCGCTCATAGATGAACGCGCAGCCCAACGAGAAGAACTTGCATATGGTCTCCAAAACATGGGGTATAGTTTCATATGTCACGTTTTGCGCGTTGAGCTGTTGAAACAGCTCAACAAACATGGCATCCGCCTGTTCGCGCGTATGGCCCGTGTGGTCACGAGTATGCATTTTGTCACCTCGCTTCAGTTGCCAATGATTTCATTTGGTTTATATTATAACACGTTTACGGTCAGTGTAAATATATATTATGAGATGTTTACCTATAATATACCTCACAATCTACAAAATTGTCGTTTTTTGCGGGCGATCTTGGGCGTGCTGCGCGAGTAGGCTGCGTCACCTATATCTGGGATAATCTCCACCCTTCCCTTGACAAGCAAGCTCTCTGTTTCGCTTACTTTCGGTGTTACCTATGTTTGGCGCTCGTACATCAATCATTATATGGTCAAGTCACTAGATCTTGACGCGGGACGCGATAGCCGCTATAATGATGGGTGCCTGGCGGCGTGGTGGAACGGCATACACAGATGACTTGACCCGTTTTGAGCACCGGGAGGGGAAACCGCCCGTGTGAATGGTGGCTAATTCGGCGAACGTCCCTCATGATATGTGGGAAAACGCCGAGCTAAATCAGCAGACGCTGTAAATGTGTAGAGACTATATACCACCTTCCTACGTCCCGCGATGTGCGGGATAGGGAAAAGACATAGTCCGGACCACAACATCGGGTTCCCGATGGCCATAGCAATATGGAGTGGTGTGAAAATCATCCGCTTTAGAGCTTGCGAGTTCAAATCTCGCCGTCGCCACCAAATGAAAGAGGCCGATTGAATCAGTCGGCCTCTTTTGTCATGCTGTGGTGTTACTATTTCGCGCACTCGATCACGTTTACCGAATGCGGCGGCAGCGTGAGATGAAGCGTGTTTCCGTCCAGTTTTGCACCATCTGTGTTCAATCGAATCTGCACCGAGTCGCGACCGATGTCGTTGTAATCATCGGGCGAATCGCCATCCAGTGTGTGCATGGTGCATTGATTGAATGGGGCATCCAGCGCGATTTCGATCTGCCTTGGCTCGGTCGCATGCTTGTTGATGGCCGAGATGGCCAATGCGCCCGTGTCTGAATCGCGCGTGGCGACCAGATCGATGGTGTCCACCTGCACATCGCCCGGGGTGGAGTAGCGGTCGGGATTGTATGCGAATTGCGCCAGCACCTGATCGTGCATGTGGTTCACATACAGATCAAACACGTGATAGGTGGTGCGCTTCACGATGCCCTCCGGGTGTGTGAAGATCGCGCCGCGCGTGTTCACGATGGGGGCAAAGTTGGCCATGCCCACGATGTCCGCATTGCGTAGCAGCTCATTGAGGAAGCAGGCGCTAAACACCGCGTCCGCCATGGTGTAGGTGCTGTTGATGTCATTCTCATCGCGCGGCAGCAGATAGTCATCCTTGGTGATGCCCTGCGCGATGGTGTGCGCGTGCGGGTGATGCCAGCCGCGCAGGTTCCATTCGTCAAAGGCGATCTTGATCCTGTGCTCTAGCCCCATCGCGTTCAGCAGCCCGCGCACCTTGCGAATGGACGTGCCGAGCGCGCTTGTCCTACCCATGCAGGTCTCATAGTCGGCGGGTTTGTTCTCCTGCCACAGCGGGTCCCAATATGCATGGATCGAGATCCATTCCAGCCGATCGCCCGCCGCCTTGAGCAGCGCGATGTTCCAGTCGAGGTCATCCAGCGCCGCCGCGGACAGGCTGCAAGTCGGGTCAACGTGCTGCATCATCTTACTCGATTCCAGCACATAGCGGCTCCATTCGGGGGCGCTCTTCGCGCCGATCTCCCAGCCGCCATAGTTCTCGTTGCCAATCGACCAATACTTCACGCCGTAGGGCTCTCTGTGCCCATTCGCGATGCGGCGGCGCGCATATTCACCCTCATCCACCAGGTTGCAGTATTCCATCCAGTTGCTCATTTCCTCCTCGGTGCCGGTGCCTGCGTTGGTGCAGATATAGGGTTGACAGCCGATCTTCCGGCACAGCTGGATGAACTCATCCGTGCCGAACGTGTTCGGGTCCTCCACGCGCCATGCCTTGTCAAAGCTGGGCACGCGCGTCTCACCCACGCCCTTCTCCCAGTGATAGGAGGACACAAAGCAGCCGCCCGGCCAGCGGATCACCGGCACGCGGATCTGGCGCAGCGCGTCCAGTACATCGGTGCGAAAGCCCTGCTCGTCCGAGAGCGGCGAGTCCGGCTCATACACGCCGCCATAGATCTGGCGGTGGAAGTGCTCCAGGAACTGTCCGTAGATCATCGGATCGCGGGAAAACAGCACCCTGTCGGTGTGAATTTGATAGTTCATGGGATGGCCTCCTTTGGGGTGAAATTGTCATTTTGTGCGATGCCATTCGATGGTGGCGCCCTTGAGGCCGTCCGATTCCGCGCGTACCGTCACGACGTCCGCCTGCGGTCGAACGATCAGCTGGCAGCGCCCGCTGAAGCTGCGGATCTCGGGGGCCACGTCCGATTGCGTGCCGTTGGGGTCGCCGTTGCCCACGCCCCACACCTGACCGCCCTCCACATGGAAGTGAATCAGTGCATCCCGATCGGGCACATGCACGCCCTCGGCGTCCACTAGATCGATATTGAAGATCAGCGCATCCTGTGCATCTGCAGGGGTCATGTCGCACACATGCAGTGCGCTGGGCATACCTGCTGTGCATACGCAGCTGTGCAGCTGGGTGCCGTCGTATTCGGCCACCGCACACAGCTCGCCTGACGCAAAGGGTACGACCCATTCGGCGCGATTGCGCTCTACGGTCTTTGTGCCGATGCGCTTGCCATTCAGGGAAAGCGTGACCTCGGCGCAGTTGGTGAACGCGCACACCCGCACAGATTCTCCCTCTGCCCAGTTCCAATGGGGCAGCAGGTACAGCATGGGCGCATCGCTGTAATAGCTCTGCAAAAGATAGAAAGTATCCTTCTCAAAGCCGCAATTGTCCATGAATCCCCAATGAGACACCACGCTGGGCCACTCAAATGGCTGCGGCTCCCCGCGATAATCGAACCCGCCCCACATGAACTGACCCGCCACATGCGGCGCGGCAATCACGGCCTCCATCGTGTCCTCCAGCCGTTGCCCGAAGGGTGCGAAGTTCTCGCCATAGCTGTCGTATTGCTGCAATTTGGCGTCGTTTCGATAGATGCCGCGCGTGGCAAAGATCGGCCCGTTCTCGGTGCCTACGGTGGGATGGTTCGGGCGGCGCTTGTTGTAGGCCATGTAATCAAAGATGAAATAGTTGATGCCCGCCACGTCAAGCGCATCCGATGCGTTCTCCTGCGCCAGCACGCCCCCGTTCATGGCGGCGGTGATGGGGCGCGTATCATCCAATCGGCGCACGCGACGCATCATTTTTTGCACCATGCGCAGCCCGCGCGATTGCGACTGCCAGGGATGCTCCTCGTTGAACAGGCTGTACAGGAACACGCTTGGGTGGTTGCGCGCGCGCAGCACCAGGCTGTCCAGCTGGGCGAGCACCTCGGTTGAGGTGTTGAAATGGCGGTTCTCCACCATGACCAGCATGCCCAGCGCATCGCACACCGACAGGAACTCCTCGGACACCGCGTTGTGCGCGCAGCGATATGCGTTCACGCCCATCTGCTTGAGCTTCGTGATGCGATATTCCATCAATGCGCGCGGCACCGCAATGCCGACGCCCGCATGATCCTGATGGCAGCAGATGCCGCGCACGGGCAGCGTTTGCCCGTTGAGTTGCATGCCGCGATCGCTCGTCCATTCGATGGTGCGAAGCCCTAGACTGTCCGCGCATGTTTGAATGATCTTGCCCTGTATTGTTAGTGCATATTCCACGCGATATTGATACGGTTGATCGGGACTCCACAGCGTCGGGGATGCGAGCGGCATCGAAAAATTCAGCTGCGCGCTGCCAAATGCATCCACATGGCAGGGATTCACCTGCTCGATCAGGAGCTGCCCATCTGCATCCAGCACGCGCACGGTCAGCTCGAAGTCCTGCGGCGCTGCCGCCTCGTTTTCGACGCCGGATTGTGCATGCACCGTCCAGCCCTGTTCCGACTGCTCGGCATGGGCAAACTGCCCCAGATGCTGCATGTGCAGCGAGGGAAGCGTGATCAAATGCACGGGCCGATAGATGCCTGCGCCCTCGTACCACCAGCCCTCCCAGTTGCGCGCGTCCACAAACACCGCGATCAACGTGGGCTCATTGGGCAGCAGGCAGTCGGTGATATCCGCGAAGAACCCGCTGTAGCCGCTGAAGCTGCGTACCGCGCGGCTGCCATTCACAAACACCTGGCACTCGCTCATCACGCCCTCGAATTCGAGCAGTACGATCCCGTCTTGTTCCAGCTGTATGGGCGGCACCTGGGTATAATACCAGCCCATGCCGCGCGGCTTGTAGCCGTTGGACGGGTCGTTCTCGGGCGCGACGGGCAACGCAGCGCACCAATCGTGCGGGATCTGCACGTCCTGCCAATCGTTCTGCTGCAAAAACACATCCATGTCGCCCAGTTGGCCGCCCGCCTTGGTCATGGAATAGCACACGCCATGGTCGATGGGGCCGTGTCGTTTCGCGTCGCCCAGATGGAATTTCCAGTTCGTCAGATCCATAGTTTGCTCCTCCTGCACTTATGCGAAATAGAGCCGCATGCCCAGCTCGTGGGTCATTCGCTCTGGGTGGCCGGCCACATGCTCGGGCATATGGAACAGATCGATGTATTGGTTGCGCGCAATCACCCGATCGCCCTGATATAGAATGAGTGATACATCCATGTGCTTGCCCGGCTTTGCGCTGAGTGTCATCTCGCACGCCTGCACGCAATCGTCTGCGCCCAGATGAAACGCTGCTTCGCCCTGTGAGAGCGTCGCCCCCGATTCATCCGTGACCATCCATATCAGGCGCACATCGCCCAGCGCATCGTCCGAATCGTTCACCGCGAATACCGCGCAGGCGCTCTCGCGATGATATTTCAGGAACACGCCCAGCGGCTGGTTGCTTTGCTGCATCGCAAGCACACCCAGCTTGGGCAGCCCCCAATAATCATACAGCCCATAGAAGCTCTGCGGGCATAGATCCGAAAACAGAAACTGCACATAGCCCGCGTTGGGCCGATATTTCTGCATACGATAGTGCTCGGTATAGTATTTCAGCAGCGCATATTGGTACTGCTGGATCTGCGGGATCTGATCCGCGATGGCATGCAGCCGCTTGGCGGCCTCCGGGCAGCGGGACAGGATGTCCATCGTGGGCGGCGCATCAAAGCCATATTCGGTGTTCAGCTTCTCGGTGGTACCGAAGATGTCCTGATAATGGGTGGCATGGCCGTGCAGTGAGCCGGTGTAGTTATGGCTGTCCCCGCTGAGCGGATCGTCGTTTAGATAGGAGCCGCGGATCACCGGCCTTGTGGGATCCATCGCCCGCACGGACTGATATAGTCCCTGCCCCTGATCCATCGTGGCCTGCTTGCGCATCAGGTTGGGCTCGTTCATCAGGATCCAGCACACGATGGACGGATGGGGCATGAGCAGCCCAATCGTATCCAGTAGCACCTGCTCAAACCGCGCTGCGAAGTCCTCGCCCGAGGGATGCGTCCAGTTGAACTCGGAATCCTGCATCACCGCGATGCCCAGTTCATCGCATAGCGCATAAAACTCAGGCAGCTCCACATGCACATGCACCCGCAGCAGATTAAACCCCAGCTGCTGCATCGCCATCAGATCGCGGCGATAGCGCTCCTTCGTCATGGCAGAAATGTATAGGTCGGGATAATAGGACGTGCCGCGCACATAGAAGCGCTTGCCGTTCAGCTGGAATTGGGTGCGGCTCTCGTCCCGAAGCAGCTGCACATCGCGAAACCCGAGCTGCTGCACATGTGTATCCAGCGTTTCCCCATCTTGCTCGATGCTGACGTGCATCTCATACAGCCATGCGCCGCCATGATCCCATGTGTTCCACAGATTGAGCCCGGACGCCTGCATATCGAGCGCACATTCACCCGATTGTGCGGGGCCGGTTTTTTCCATCACCAGCTGGCGCGTGGCCTTGTCGATTAACTTCACATGCAATGTGCAGGGTGCATCGCAATGCGCGATATGGGTTTCGACCCGTACCTGCGCACGTTTTGCATCCACATCCAGATCGTATGTGATGCGCGGCTGCGCATCAAAGAACGCACCCGCATGTTGTGTGAGCGTCACCTGCCCATACAGCCCGATCGGGTTTACATCGCGCGGCACAAAGGTATCTGCGTGCTCATAGGTGCCCTTGACCATGTTGCGCTCCACGTGGAAGGTGCGTCGTTCGATCGAACCATCGGCTACCTGATCATCCCAGGGGGACGAGACCTTCACCGTCAACAGGTTCTTCCCCTGCAACAGGGCGCTCGTCGCATCCATCGAAAAGGGATTTGAATAGCCTTCATGCGCCCCCAGATAGCAGCCGTTCAGCCACACCTTGCAGTGATAATCGGCGTTGCTGAATGATATGATCGTGTGACCGATCGGATTGCTCTCAAACGTGAACTGCTTTTGATACCACCAGGGCGCCTGGTTGAAATATCGCAGCGCGCGCCCAAAATACGGGGTCTGGGCATACACCAATTGCAGGTGCTTCAGTTCGGGCAACTCGTCCCATTCGGACAATTGGTTGCCCTGGTTCTGATGATCCGCGATGCCGGGACGGAAGATCCCGAGCGCCTCGCCATCATCGTGCACGTCCTGCAGCACCTGCCAATCACGGCTCAGATTGATGTTCATTTCGATGTCCTCCAACACAATTCGGATGGGATCAACCCTTCACACTGCCCAGCACCAGCCCGCTCTTGACATACTTTTGCAGGAACGGATACATGCACATGATGGGCAGCAGCGTGATCACGATATAGCACATCATCAGCCCGCGGCGGGACGTGAACGCCAGGCGCTCCGCATCGCGCGAGGAGGTCATGCGCTGCAGCTGGCTGAGCAGCGATTGCATGTAGGTGGTCAGCGGATAGCGGTTGGGATCGCGCATATAGATCAGCCCGTCGAACCAGCTGTTCCAGTGTCCCACCGACGCAAACAATGTCAGCGTGGCGATCGAGGGGATGGACAGCGGCAGATAGATGCTGATCAATGTGCGGATGTGGGACGCGCCATCGATGAAGGCGGCCTCCTCCAGCTCCTTGGGCAACTGGCGGAAGAAGTTCAGCATGATGATCATATAAAACACCGATACCGCGCCCGGCAACACCAGCGCCCAGATGGTATCGATCATGCCCAGATCCTTGATCAGCATGTAGTTGGGGATCAGGCCGCCGTTGAACAGCATCACGAAGATGAAGATCCAGGAATAGGCGGTCTTGCCCGGGAAGGCGCTCGATTCCTTGGACAATGGATAGGCCGCCATGATGACCATCAGCATGTTGAGCGTCACGCCCAGCAGCAGCCGCTGCACGGAGGTCAGAAACGGCTGCACCAGCCCCTGCTGGCTGAGCGCGTAGGTGTAGTTGTCGATCATGAACCCGATTGGCCACAGGCCGACTTCGTTGGCGGCGGCCGGGCCGGGCGCGCTGAGCGAGATCATCAATATATGCCACAGCGGAAGCGCGCACAAGATGACCATCAGGGACAGCAGCGTGTAATTGAATACGGAAAAGATCTTATAGCTGACGGATGTTTTCATTGTGACACCTCCTTGCCTAGAAAATGCGATAGCCCGCGAACCGGTCGGCCATCCAGTAGCTGATGATGATCAGCACAAAGCCCACCAGCGATTTAAACAGCCCCACCGCCGTCGCCAGCGAATACTGCGCCGACAGGAAGCCCAGCCTGTATACATAGGTATCGATGATGTCCGCAACCTGGTATACGGGCGTTGAATACAGTACGAATATTTGATCGAATCCGGCGTTCAGGATGCCGCCCAGCGCAAGCGTGACCAGCAGCACGATCATCGGGGCGATGCTGGGCAGCGTGATATGCAGCGTCTGCTGCCAGCGATTGGCGCCATCGATGACGGCGGATTCGTAGAGTGCGGGATCGATGCTGGATATGGCTGCCAGGAAGATGACCATGTTGTAGCCCATGTCCTTCCAGATGTTGGTGCCATACAGCAGATAGCGGAAATTGCCCTGATCCACCAGCACCGAGAGCGGTTCAAGACCGATTGAGGTCAGGATCTTGTTCACGGCGCCGGTCTGCTGGAACACATCAATGATGATGCCGCCCAGCACAACCCAGCTCATAAAATAGGGGAATAGCAGCACGCTTTGCGAAAAGCGCTTGAAGTGCCTGTTGCGCACCTCGTTGATCAACAGCGCGAACAGCAGCGAGCTGAACATGGTCAAAACCAGCTTCCAAAACGAGATGACCACCGTGTTTTTGATGACCTGCGGCACGTCCGGCAGCTTCATCAGATATTGGAAATGCTCCAGTCCCACCCAGGGTGAGCCAAAAAAGCCCTTCGTGGGCATGTAATCTTGAAATGCGATGCTGATGCCCACCATGGGCCCATAATTGAAGATCGCCACCATCACAATCGGCACCAGCAGCAGCAGATGCAGTGGCCAGGTCTGCTTGATTTTGCTGCGAACCAGAAAACGATGCCATAGCGATGAACGGGGTTGGCCGGACTGTGCTGTCATGAATGGCCCCTCCTTGCTGCTCACAATGAAAAACGTGGAAAGAAGGCGCAGGAACGCCTCCTTTCCATCGTTGCCCATATGGGCTTATTTGTTCTTAAACCACTCGTTCACATCGTTGTACATGTCCTGTCCGCCGATGTCGAACCATTCCTTGGTGTAATTGTCCCACTCATCCAGGCTCTTGCTGCCCATGATGAATGCCACAAACGTCTCATTGCGCAGCTTCTGCAGCAGCGGCAGGCGGCGCGCGATGTCGTTGGTCACAGGGCCGGTGTAGCCGTCATACAGCACGCCCTCGTCGCCCTTGCCGGTGCCGTCGGCATAGTAGTCATCGAACACCTGCCACATCGGATCGTGGATGTTCCACTGCGCCCAGCCAACGATGTTGTCCTTGTTGCCGCCCCAGTAGTCCTGCATCTTGACCCACTGCTTTTTCAGCTCGGGGCTGGCGATCTTGTCTTCGTTCGCCGGATCCGGCCACAACTCGCGGATGACGCGGCCGTTTTCGATGTTCTTCGTGGGCGGATCGAACCAGAACGGGGGATAGATCTTGAAATCTTCGCCGGCCTCGGCGTACTCGGCGCCGTTCAGGCCGTGATAGTATTCGGCGTAGTCGCCCTGCCACAGCTCATGCCACAGGTTGTTGCCCAGCACGGCCGCCTCCGGATGCTCAAAGCCGGTGCGCACGACCAGATAGCGCTTGCAGCTGTTCCATGCGGATGCCTTCCAGGTGCCATCTTCTTTGGGCAGGATCGGGTAGGGGATCCACTGCGCTTCTTCATTGTTCTGAAGGCTGATGTTCAGCGGATACAGCGGTGCCCAGAACGGGGCAAACATGATGCCGATGCGGCCCGCGCCGATGTCCTCGGCCACTTTGCTGTCCTCTTTGACCGCGAACTCGGGATCAAAGATGCCCTTGGTGTACCAATCGTTCATCTTGGCCAGATAGTCCTTGACTTCCGGCTGCACATCCGAGAATTCGAGTCCGCCTTCGCCGTCCGGGATCCAGGTGTCGAAGTAGGCGTCATACGGATGGGACATGCCGCGGAATACGAAGTTGTTGGAGGGATAGTCCATCTTGGACAGCCCGATGCCGAAGAGGGCCTTGTTGCCGGCTTCGTCCACGGGGCCTTCCATGAATTTGAGCGCCAGCGCTTCCAGCTCGTCCACGTTGGTGGGCGCAGTCAGCCCCATGTAGTCCAGCCAATCCTGGCGGATCCACATCAGCGAGGTGCCGTCCGCGAAGTCGTTCGGCTCGGGCAGACCATACATCTCGCCGTTCACGGTGGCTTGGTCAAAGAACATGTTGTCGTTCAAGCCCAGCGCCGCCTTCACCTTGTCGGAGCCATACTTCTCGTAGACTTCGCCCAGGGGCTGGATCTGCCCGGCCATGGCCAGACGATACAGCTGCTGCGGGTCCACTTCGAAGATGTCGGGCAGGTCGTTGCTGGCGATGGCCAGATCGACTTGCTCTTTGTAATGGCCGTTGTCCGTGATCCAAGCCACATCATAATCGATGTTCAGCTTCTCTTTGTAGAAGTCGGTCAGCACGTTCTTCTGATAGCTTTCCCCCTCTGGGAACCAGATCGTCAGCGAGGATTCGCGCATGACCTTGACGGTTACCGGCTCGTCAAACGCCTTGAGCGCGAGTTCGTTCTCTGCAAGTGCAATGGATGCAAACGAGGTCATGACCAGCACGAGAACCAGAAGCAGGGACAGTTTCTTCATGGATACGACACCTCCACTCCAATTGTTATCTTAATTATAACGCCCAGTTCACAATTCGGGAAGCGGTTTATTCTTCCGAACACTAGCACTTTTTCATTCTGGAGCATTTTTTGGCCGAATCATACATTGCATTTGCGGGCGGTTTGTGCTATTTTTTTGTTGGGAGAATGAGATCATAGAGGAGCCTTTCTGTATGAAGCTGTTGATCGTGGATGATGAGCGGCAGATCTGCGAAAGCATGACGCGCTACATCGCCGGGCTGGATTTGGGGTTTCAGGAGATCCGCACCGCGGACAGCGGCGTGGAGGCTTTGCGCATTTGCGAATCCTATCGGCCGGACATCCTGATCGTGGACATCCTGATGCCCGAGATTGACGGGATCGAGACGATCGAGCGCATGCTGGTGCAATTGCCCAAGCTGCAAACGATCATCATCAGCGGCTGCCATGATTTTCAATATGTAAAAAGTGCGCTGCGGTTCCCGGTGGAGGACTATGTGCTCAAGCCGGTGCACCTGCCCGAGCTGAATACCGTGCTGCTGCGCACGATCGACAAGGTGATGCAGGCGCGCGCCAATGAGCAGGCGATGGAGCGCATGGAATGGTTTGAAACGGCGATGCCCGATATGCAGGAGCGCTTCTTGGGCGCGATGCTGCATGGGCGCTATGCGGACGAGGACTATGTCAAGAGCACCAGCCACACGCTGGGGCTGGACGAGATGCTGAATAGGCCGATGCTGGTCAGCGTGATCAGTGTGCCCTCCGATGCGAGCAACATGAAGACCAGCGCGCTTACGTTCTCCGCGCTCAAGCAGGTGCTGCCCCGCCATCTGGCGGAGGATGACCGCATGATCTGGGCGGACGATATGCTGCTGGCGGTGCTTTGCTTCGATGGGGACAACCCGCAGCCCGGGCAGCTGTCCAATCGGTTTGAGGAGATTTTGGTGCAGCTGGAGCGCCGCGAATCGATCCGCGCGGTGGCGGGGATCGGCACACCCGCGCACACGCCGTTTGAGGTGGCCGATTCGTTTAAGGCGGCCTGCAATGCATTGCAGGTGGCGGGCTGGCGGGATGCTCGATTGATGACCGCCGGGGATACCGCGCTGGGCGGGGATGGCGCCATGCAGACGCACCTGACCAGCGATGCAGTGTGGGCGCTCAAGAGCTGCCTGATCAAGGGGGATATTCCGCTGCTTCGCGAGTGCATCGCGCGGCTGATTTCTCGGGTGATCCCCAAGGACGCGGAGCAGGATCTGCTGTGGCATGCGCGGCTGGAGCTGACGCGCGTGTATGTGAAGCTGATCCAAAACATGGGCGTCACGCCGTCCGAACATCTGCTGACCAACTTGGCGCAACTTGAACGATTGAATAGTGCGGCTGCGTTGCGAGACTGGTTTGAGAGCCGCTTGGTGCAGCTGGTGGACATCGCCACCGAGCAGCGGCGCGGTCGATCGGAGCTGGTGGCGCGCTGGATGACCGAGCAGATCCATCAGCGGTATGGCGAGCAGCTTTCATTGCAGGTGTTCGCGGATGAGACCAACTTCAGCGTGAGCTATCTTTCGCAGGTGTTTTCCGAGCAGATCGGCATGCCGTTTTTGCAATATCTGACCAACTGCCGCATGAATCGGGTGAGCGAGCTGTTGAATGATGCGCGCATCCCGATCTCTCAGGTGGGCGCGATGGTCGGGTATGAGAGCGCCAACTATTTCGCGCGGCTGTTTCGCAAGTGGCATGGCGTGAGCCCCAGCGAGTATCGGGAGCGTGCATTGTATGAAGCATAGACTTGCTCGCTCATGGACGTGGGTTTCCAGCTTCGCAGACAAGCTATACACCCCCTATCTGGTGGTGATGGCGTTGCTGACAGTGGTAATGTGCATCGCCATGTATGTTCAGACGCACGATGCCGTGAACCAAAACATGAGCACTGCGATGGATGCCAGCCTGAACCAGATCTCCCGTCAGCTGGAGCAGCAGATGGACGAGATGGAGCAGCTGGGTCAGATCATCTGGATCAACCCGCATTTTCAGGCCATGCTGCCCGCCGTGCATCAGGACAAGGTCATGAATTATAAGGATATATCCGTCTATTACGAGCTGCTGGATGCGTTTGAGGATCTGCGCAAGGTGAACAAGCCCTACAGCATGCGCATCTATGTGAACGACAACGCGATCTTCTCCGAGGAGCGCAAGATGTTCTATCCGATCCGCGAGATCGAGCAGCAGGGTTGGTATGACCAGGTGCAGGCCAACAACGGTCGATTCTTTTGGCATCTGATGCGGGATGGATCGGGTCCGCCCGTGCTGTCTGTGCTCAGATCCTCCTTCTGGACGGACGAGATGGGCAAGCGCGCCGTGGTGTATGTGGGGTTTTTAAGCTCCTATCTGGATTCGGCGCTGATCAATCCGTTTGTGGAGAGCGGCGGTCACACGCTGCTGATGACGGCCGAGGGCGAGATCATCTCGGGCAGTGCGGATGCGCTGTTCCCGGACAGCATCATGCCGGAGGATTTGCGCAATGCGGTGCTGTCCGATCAATCCACCGCCGATTGGAGCGGCAGGCACTATCAGCTGGCCAGGCAGTCGCTGGACAGGCCCGGCCTGGTGCTGGTATCGATCGTGCCCCGCATCTCCGCGTGGGATGCGATGCGCTCGAGCTTCGCCGGCACGATGACGATGCTCAGCTTGTTCCTTGTGATCTTAGTGCTGGTGGCGGTGTTCTTCGCGGGGCGCTATCGGCGCAGGATCAGCAATTTGGTGCGCCATATTGAGACCATTGAGGGCGATGTATTCAGCAAGCGGATCGATGTCAAGGGGGGCGGCGAGATCGCGGTGATCGAGCGCAAATTCAACGATATGAGCCTGCGCCTGAGCATCATGATGGACGAGATCCGAGAGAGCGACCGCAGAAAGCGCAAGGCGGAGCTGGACGCGCTGCAATCGCAGATGAACCCGCATTTCTTGCACAACACGCTGGACGCGATCAACTGGATGGCGATCGACGCGCGCCAGTTTGAAATCGCCGAGACGGTCGCCACACTTGGGAGCTTCTTCCGCATGGTGATGTCGGGCAGCGACAGCATCATCACCGTGCAGCAGGAGCTGGACTTGACCGAGCAGTATGTCAAGATTCAGCAGCTGCGCAACCGTGACAAGCTGGATCTGGCGTTTGATGTGGAGCAGCGCTGCCTTCCGTATCTGTGCGTGAAGCTGCTGATCCAGCCGCTGATCGAGAATGCCATCAAGCACAGCAACAAGGCGGGCAACGTGATGCGCATTCGGGTGCAGATCGCGATGGAGAATGAAGACCATCTGACGCTATCGGTGCTGGACAACGGGATCGGGATCACGGCCGCGGCCGAGCCGACCGAGACGCGCAGGAACTATCGCAGCGGCTATGGGCTCAAGAGCGTGGAGCAGCGGCTGATGCTGCACTTCGGGCAGGATATCATGATGAGTTTGGGCGAGGGACTGGATGGTGTGGGGACCTGTGTGACGCTCAAGTGGCCGGCGCGTTTGCCGGAACCGGGAGCACCGTCACATCAAGCATAACAATACATGGAGGGGCAAGGCGATGGCGAAGATCAATGTGGTGTTCAGCGAGAGCAAGGGCAAGATCAACCGGGACATCTATGGCCATTTCACGGAGCATATCGGCGGGGTTTTCTATGACGGGCTCTGGGTGGGCGAGGGCAGCGAGGTGGAGAACGTGCGCGGCTTCCGCAAGGCGCTCGTGGACAGCTTCAAAAAGCTGAATCCGCCGGTTCTGCGCTGGCCGGGCGGCTGCTATGCCGAGACCTATGACTGGCGCGATGGCATCGGCCCGCGCGAGCAGCGTCCCGCGCGCGTGAACTGGTGGTACAGCCATGATAAGCGCATCGAGAGCAACGCGGTGGGCACGCATGAATTCATGGATCTGTGCAGGCAGGTGGGCGCGGAGCCCTACTTTGCGGCCAACATGACATCCACCACCCCGCTTGAGATCCGCAACTGGGTGGAGTATTGCAACTTCCCATCCGGCACGGCGCTTTCAGATGAGCGAGCCAAGAACGGGGACAAGGAGCCCTTCGGCATTCAATATTGGGGCATCGGCAATGAGAATTGGGGCGGCGGCGGCCAGATGACGCCCGAGCAGTGCGCGCGCGAATATGCGCGGTACTCGACCGTGGCCAACAGCATCGATAAGGGCAGCATGAAATTCATCATGTGCGGCCCCAACGGGCATGACGTGGATTGGACCAGCCGCCTGATGAAGGAATGGGCATCCAAGAAATGGCATGAGGCACCTACCTACGGCATGAGCGTGCACTATTATTGCAGCTTTGCAGGCGACCCGGTGGCGTTCACGAAGGACGAATGGTATCAGCAGCTGCACCAGGCGAATTACATGAAGCAGGTGCTGGACGACCACCGCGCCGCGATGATGGAATACGATCCGGATATGAAGATCGGTCTGGTCGTGGATGAATGGGGCTGCTGGCACAAGGACGGATCGGGACCCAGCAAGGGCTACAATCTGTTTGAGCAGCAGAGCACCATGCGCGATGCGGTGGTGGCCGCGCTGACGCTGAACATCTTCAACGATCGCTGCGATTCGGTCGTGATGGCCAATGTGGCGCAACTGGTGAACAACCTGCATTCGCTGTATCTGACCAGCGGCGAGAAGTTCATCGAGACGCCCAACTATCACGTGTTTGAAATGTACAAGGATCATATGGACGCCAAGCAGCTGCACGTGGTGAATGGCACCGAGCAGCTGGCGCGCGAGGGCTTCCGTCCCATGCAGCAGGTGAGCGTTTCTGCGTCCGAGGCGCAGGATGGCAGCGTGCTGATCACACTGGCGAACCTCGAATATGACAAGGACATCGAGATCGAGCTGGGCGGTGTGGATGGTCTTCTGACAGGCCAGGCCGAGATCAAGCTGCTTCAGGGCGAGACGCCGCAGGATCATAACGATTTCGAGCATCCAACGTGTGTGAAGAGCGTCATCAGCCAGCGCGCATTCAAGGATGGCGATACGATCAGCTTGCCCGCTGCCAGCGTGATGGCGATCAAGCTCGTTCGATAGGAATCTGCCTGCTTCCTATTGTGCAAAACATGCAAGACACGCCATACATACTCATATGGCGTGTCCTGCGTATTGACAGTCGCCAACACGCCCTCATTGCGCCGCTGTGTTGCGCTCTTCGGAAGGGGACGATGCCTCCCGGGTGAGGTTTGTTAACACGCTGTGGGATTGGGCAGGCGCCCGATCCCTTTTTTGTGTTCAGCGCATTTGACGAGTGTCCGCTGTGTTTGCTATACTGCAATGGATCATACCATCATTGCTTGAAGGAGGATGCGACCATGCCAGGCATCAGCGAGCTCGTTTCCAATGCATCGTTGCAAATCTATGAATACGGCATTCATGTTCGGGAGGCGATGATTGCCGAGGGGCGCTGTTTCCCGTTTTATGTGATGAGCTATGTGCAGGAGGGGCAAGCGTTGCTGCGCGCGGAGGGAGCCACCTATGAGTTGGAGCCGCGCAGCGTGATTTTGCTACCGCCCAGGGTGGTGCACGACCATATCAAGGTGGGGGACAAGCCTACCGTCTTTATGTGGTGGCACTTTGATTATCTGCTGTATGATACGTTGGATGTGGTGAAGCTGCTCGGGTTGCCGCTGCGCTTTGATTTGAGCGAGGCGGCTGAGTTTGAGAGCGCGTTTGCGCGCCATACCGAACTGATGGAGCAACCGGTGACACTGCAAAATGTGATCATGCGCCGATCCAGTGCGCTGGAGATTATGGCGCGCCTGCTGGGTGCGGCGGAGCAGGCACGACGATCCGATCAGCTGCTGGAGATCCCCGAGTGCTTCCAGGAAATGCTGGAGATCATCCTCTCGCTCAGGCAGCCGGAGCTGTCGCTGGACATATTTGCCAAGCGGTTCAATATGCATCCTACCTATCTGAGCAACCGATTTCGGAGCTACTATGGCGTGGCGCCGATTGCACTGCATCGCAAGGTGCTCCTTCGGCGTGCGCAGGACATGCTGGCTGTCAAAGGAACCACCGTCAATCATGTGGCCGATGCACTCGGGTTCAAGAGCGCCTCGGTGTTCTCCCGTTTTTTCACATCCAAGATGGGCGTGCCGCCCTCCAAGATTGCACAAAAAAGTGAATCCATGGCTGAAAAAGACACTTTCAAAGATACCATTTGACGTATTTACATTTGTCGAATGGGCGTGAGGCACATACTTTGAATATGCATATTATAATACAAGTGACGTTGTGAATCGACGTCACTTGTGCTTTTGTAGCGAAAACATGTGAGGCAATATTGGTTGAAACGCAGTATTTATTGTTATTTTAATAACAATCCAATCACCATATATTATATCTTTAAAAATGTAGTGTTTTGGTGTAATCTTGTTATGGCTATTTGAAATGAAATTGCGTATAGTAATGATACAGTCATGAATATGTGGACAATTTGACGATAAGGTGCGTGAAACGGAATGGAAAACATCATCAAGGTGGGCATGTTGGGCATGGGGAACATGGGCAGGGCGCACTCGGCGCAGCTTCGGCAGCTGCCGAATGTTCAGATCGTCGCGCTGTGCTCCGATCCGATCGATGACGCCGTCAACTACAACCAGCAGAACGATACCGACTACCCGGTATATCAAGATTTCGACAAGATGCTCGATGAGACTGAGATGGATGTACTGTATGTGTGTCTGCCGCCCTTTGCGCACAATGGCCAGCTGGAAAAAGCGGCCGCCAAGGGCATCCACATCTTTGAGGAGAAGCCGATCGCCCTCACGCTGGAGCGCGGCCAAAGCATGGCGGATGCCGTGCAGCAGGCGGGCGTGAAATCGCAGGTGGGCTATCACATGCGCTTTGGCGGCGCGATCAAGCGGCTAAAGCAGCTGATTGACAGCGGCGTGACCGGCAAGCCCACGCTGTTCAGCGCCAACTATGAATGCAACAGCCTGCACACCCCCTGGTGGATCGATGTGAACAAGAGCGGCGGCCAGATCCTGGAGCAGATCATCCACCTGTACGATGTGGCGCTGTATCTGATGGGGGATGCCGGCAGTGTGACCGGATTTGTGACCAACCTGTGCCATACCGATGTGCCCGGCTACACGGTGGAGGATACCAGCGCCGTGGCGATCCGCTTCGCATCGGGTGCGCTGGGCACGATCACCGGCTCCAACTGCGCGATTCCCGGGCGCTGGGATGGCCATTTCCGCATCGTGTTTGAGAATCTGGTGGCCGATTTCTTTGATCACAACCATGCCAAGCTGACCTTCACCAAGGAGGACAACCGCGTGGAGGAGCTGTCCTTTGATACGCCGGTCACCTTCGATGAGGATGAATACTTCATGGCGGTGGTGCGCGGGGAGCGCCCCGAGATCACGCCGATCAGCCATGGCTTGAAGGGATTGCAGCTGGTGATGGGACTGTATGATGAAGCTCATGGCATTGACGTTGGCGCTGCTCATGGGTGTATCGGGCGGCGCGTTGGCTGAATCGGATGATTTGCAGCTGCTGGATGTGGCGCAGTTCTCCGATTGGTATTATCAGAATCCGTCCACGATCACCGATGTGGGCGATCCACAGATCCTGCGCGCGGAGGACGCGTATTGGTGCTTTGCCACCTCGTCCGGGCGCGGCTATCGGGTGTGGCGCAGCGAGGATCTGGTGCACTGGGAGAAGCAGAAGGAGCATGCGTTCCTGCTGAATTTTGACAGCTGGGCGCGCGGCGCGTTCTGGGCGCCCGAGGTGTATGCCTATCGGGGCAAATACTATATGTTCTATTCGGCCTCCGGTGAAGGGGTCACGGGTATGCGCATCGGCATCGCCGCATCGGACGCGCCGGGCGGACCCTACGTGGACATCGCGCCGCAGCCGCTGTTTGATCCCGGGTTTTCGGTGATTGATGCCAGCTTCTTTGTGGATGATGACGGCCAGCCCTATCTGTACTATGCGCGCGATTGTTCGGAAAACGTGGTGGATGGTGTGCATGAGAGTCATATCTATGGCGTGAAGCTGGCGGACGACCTGAGCGCGATTGTGGGCGAGCCCACGCTGCTGCTCACGCCCGATCAGGTGTGGGAGACGGATTCCGGGCTGGAATGGCTGTGGAATGAGGGCCCGATCGTGCTGAAACATGAGGGGAAATACCATCTGTATTATAGCGCCAATTTCTATGGCAGCAAGGAGTACGGCGCGGGCGTCGCCCAGTCAAGCAGCCCGCTGGGGCCGTTTGAGAAACGGGCGGACAACCCGATCTTGCGCTATATCGATCAGGATGACGAGGTGCTGGTATCCGGCCCCGGCCACAACAGCTTTGTCGAGACACCGGGCGGCGAGCTGTTCACCGTGTATCACACCCACTATTACCCGCATGCGCCGTCCGACCATCGCCAGATGGCGCTGGATCGAGCCGGGTTCCATGCGGATGGCACGCCCTATGTGAACGCGCCCACGTTGGCGCCGCAGCTCAGGCCGCTGGATCAGCTGGGATTGCGGCAGCTGCTGACGGAGGCGCAGGCGGATTCGCCGGAAACGGCCGAATGCCTGACGGATGGGGATTATGGCATTTCGCAGACATCCAAGGATCGTGGCTGGCGGGGCACGGATTTGATGTTCAGCTGGGATGAACCGGTCACGCTGCAGGCGCTGGTGATCTATGCCGCACCCGGGCAGGGCAGCGGGCGCATCTTGCTGGATGACAAGCAAATTGCGCTGGATCTGAGCACACTTTCGGGAATCCCCGGCGAGAGCCTGCGGTTCCATTTTGAACCGACAGAGGTCAGCTGCTTGCAGTTGATCATGGATCAGCCGGATGGCATCATCTATGAACTGATAGCGC
>JAJDGF010000025.1 GCA_030265545.1 Eubacteriales bacterium OttesenSCG-928-N13 | reverse complement strand
CCGTTTGAGACCCTGATTGCGACGATTTTGTCTGCTCAATGCACCGACAAGCGTGTGAACATGGTGACGGAGAAGCTGTTTTCAGCCTATCCGGATGCGCGTGCGATGATCACCTTATCGCAAGAGCAGCTGGAGCCGATGATTCGGGAGTGCGGCCTATACCACAACAAGGCCAAGAACATTTTGGCTGCCTGCCGCGCGCTTGTGGATGAATATGATGGGCAGGTGCCCAGCACCCGCGAGCAGCTGATGAAGCTGCCGGGCGTAGGGCAGAAGACCGCCGGCGTGGTACTGCTGGCGGCGTTTGGGGATGATCAGATTCCGGTGGATACGCATGTATTTCGCGTATCCAACCGGATTGGTTTGGCGCACGCGAGCACGCCAGACAAGGTGGAGCAGCAGCTTCGGGCGCAATTGCCCAAGGAGCGCTGGTCGCACGCGCATCACTTGCTCATCTGGCATGGTCGGCGCTGCTGCCATGCGATCAAGCCGGCGTGCGACAGATGCCCACTCAGGGACAAGCTATGTGAAACCATGGCGAATATGGATAAAGGAAATTGATGTATGGCACTTTTTGTAGATGCGGTTACCATTGAATGCAAGAGCGGCAACGGCGGCAACGGCTGCGTGTCGTTTCATCGGGAAAAATTTGTGCAGGCGGGCGGCCCGGACGGCGGAGACGGCGGTCGCGGTGGGGACATTGTGTTTTGGGCGTCCGAGCACATGCATACGCTGATGGACTTCCGCTTCAAGCACAAGTTTATTGCACCCAGCGGCGCGGACGGGATGGCCAACAGAAAGAGCGGCAAATCAGGTGAGGCGCTCACCATTGAGGTTCCGCGCGGCACCGTCGTGAAGGACAAGCTGACGGGCAAGGTGCTGCTGGATCTGTTTGAGCCGGGCAGCAGGAAGGTACTTTTGCGCGGTGGCAACGGCGGATTTGGCAACCAGCATTTCGCCACACCCACGCGTCAGGCCCCCAACTTCGCAAGGCCGGGCGAGCGCACCGAACCGCGCGAGCTGACCTTGGAGCTGAAATCAATTGCCGATGTGGGGCTGGTCGGATTCCCGAATGTGGGCAAATCCACCATCCTGTCGGTTGTGACAGATGCCAAGCCCAAGATCGCAAACTATCATTTCACCACGCTGCAGCCCAATTTGGGCATCGTGAAGCAGGACGATGACAGCTTCGTCATCGCAGACATCCCCGGGCTGATCGAAGGCGCCGCGCAGGGCGTGGGGCTGGGGCATGATTTCCTCCGGCATGTGGAACGCACGCGGATGCTGGTGCATGTGCTGGACATCTCGGGCAGCGAGGGAAGAGATCCGCTTCAGGATTATGATGCGATCATGCAGGAGCTGACCCAATACGGCGAACTATCAAAAAAGCCGATGATCATCGCCGCCAACAAGACGGATCTATGCATGGATGAAACGAATCTGGATGCATTGAAGGAAAAGCTAAAGGACAGCGGGATACAGATCTTTGACATGTCTGCCGTCACGAGGAAAGGGCTTCAGCCGCTGCTTCGTGCGGTGACAAGCATGCTGCGCGAATTGCCCCCGGTCGAGGCGTTCTACGAAGAAGAACTGCTGATTGAGAAGCCCGCTGATTCGTTCACGATCAAGAAACAGAACGATCTGTATCTGGTCACCGGGCCTTCGATCGATAAGCTGATCGCATCCGTGAACTTCGGTGATGAGGATTCGCTCAACTGGTTCCACAAGACCCTGCGCAAATGGGGCATCATTGATGCACTGCGCGAGGCGGGTGCAAAAGAGGGCGACACGGTTTCGCTCAACGATATGGAATTTGATTTCATCGACTAATAAGGAGAGATACATATGACCACCAAACAACGAGCCGCTCTCAGGAGCATGGCCAATACGATGGATGCCGTCCTGCACATCGGCAAGGAGGGCATCAACGAGAACCTCATAAAGCAGGCTTGGGACGCGCTGGAAGCGCGCGAGCTGATCAAGGTCGCCGTGCAGAAGAACGCGCCCTTTGATGTGAAAGAAGCCTGCACAGAGCTGTGCGATCAGGTGCATGCAGAGCCGGTGCAGGTGATCGGGAACCGCTTTGTGATCTATCGCAAGGCGCGCAAGGATTCCAAGATCGATCTGGATAAACTGTAGAGATTGTATCTGCGTTTCAGACGGATCTTTTTCCACCCAGCTGCGTCGCCGTACATTGAGCATTCAATCACAATATGGCCAAGACACTAGGCGGCTTCCGTGTTCGTTTCGCGCTGGCGAAAGCCGAGCACGGACAGAAAGATCAAGATCAGCGACAGCGGCAGATACACAATCGCGCCCACGATCAGATACAGTGCCATATACAGCGCTCCATACAACGCCAGCCTTGGGGCAGCGGCTCGGGAAACCAGCCTGATCCTGCGCCGGGGCGGTTTTGCATCTGACGTACCTTTGCTTTTTCGAACCATGCGCGCCATGCACCAAATCAAAACGCATAGCGCCAGCGCGAATAGGATTGACGGCACAAAGCCTTTGATCGTGGATAGAAAATACCAAAACGCCACGCCAAACGCAAGCACATACAGCGTGCCGCGATCGATTCGTTTGCCCATATATGACACCTCCTTATATCGGAGTATTGCGCAATTCAAATCTTTTATGCGCTAAGTGCTTTGCTTCACGTCAGTTTTGGTATATAATAATGAGCAAGAGGGGAGCGGTGCGTTTGCAAGTCTGGGGCATCATGGGCGGCAGCTTTGATCCGGTGCACAACGGACATCTGCAGATGGCCGAATGCACGCTGCACCAGATGAGGCTGGACGGCGTGATCTGGATCCCCACTGGCGATCCGCCGCACAAATCGGACCTCGCGCCCGCGCAGGATCGGCTGCGCATGGTGGAATTGGCCACGGAGCGCCATGCGTGCTTCGTTGCATCCGATATGGAAATCACGCGAAATCAGACGACCTACACGGTCGATACCTTGCGCGAACTGCACAAACAAAGACCGAATGATCAGTTCGTGTATATCATCGGCGCGGACACGCTATTTCATCTTGAGACATGGCGCACCTTTGCCGAGGCACCGCCGCTACTGAAGGCCTTTGCATGCGTGCCCAGACCAGGAATCGATGAGCGCGAAATGCTGCATCAGGTCGATGTGCTGGAGCGCAAATACCCGCTCAAAATTGCGCTGATGCGGGAACGTGGGCTTGATATCTCCTCTACGCAGGTTCGTCTGGCGGTGGAGCGCGGATTGCCCATGGACGATCTGGTGCCATCCTCGGTGGCGCAATATATCAAGGAACGCGGGCTATATCGCGATCCGATGCTGGATGAGCTCAAGCGCACATTGACCGAATCGCGCTATCGCCACACGCTTGGCGTGGAGCAAACGGCGATAGAACTTGCGCAGCAATACGATGTGGATCCGGGCAAGGCGCGCATTGCAGCGCTGCTACACGATTGCGCAAAGTGCATGCCTGAGAAAGATATGAAGGCCTTGCTGAAGGCGCACAATATGCTGCCTAAAGATCCAAGTTCGCGCACCATCACGCTGATGCATGCATCGGCCGGGATGATATTGGCACAAGAACGCTACGGCATCACCGATCCGGATATCCTGTCTGCCATCCGTTGGCACACGACAGGACATGCGAATATGACACAGCTGGAGAAGCTGATCTATCTGGCAGATGTGGTGGAGCCTGGTAGAAGGCCGTTTCCGTCGCTGGATGCCATCCGAAAAGAAACGTGGATCGATCTGAACAGCGGGATGCGTTTGGCCGCAAACCGCACGCTGCAATATCTCAAATCACGGGGCATAGAACCGGACCCGCACACACGAGAACTTCTCAATGACAACATGGAGGATTGACACCTATGATGAATTCCAAAGAACTAGCGCTCACCATCGCGAACATGCTGGTGGACAAAAAGGCGGAGGATGTTTGCATCATCCGCGTGGATCACCTGACGTCCATCACGGACTATTTCGTGATCGCGACCGGCAGAAACACCATCGCCGTGCGCGCATTGGCGGAAGATGTAGAGGATCGCCTCAGCGAGCAGGGCATTGAACCTCGCCGCAAGGAGGGCGTGAACGACGCGCGCTGGATCGTCGTTGATTATGCCAGCGTGATCGTGCATGTGCTGCATCCGGAGGAGCGCGAATACTATAATATCGAGCGACTCTGGCTGGACGGCTCCAACCAGGTGCCCTTGACCGAGCAGTGAACGAAAGAGGTGCAAATCCATGCGTCCAACCAGAGAGCAGGCCTATGCGCTGCTCAAGCAATACAACAAGAGCGAAGCCTTGATCAAGCATGCGCTTTCCGTAGAAGGTGTGATGCGCCATTTCGCAGGGTTATACGCGGGTTCTGATACCGATCTATGGGGGATCGTGGGGCTGCTGCATGATCTCGATTATGAGCAGTACCCCGATCAGCACTGTAAAAAGACGGCAGAGATCCTGAATGAACTTGGCTATGACGACGTGATCGTGCGCGGTTGCGCCAGCCATGGATGGGGCATCTGCTCAGACATTGAGCCGATCAGCGACATGGAAAAGGTGCTGTTCACGATCGACGAGCTGACTGGGCTGATCACCGCCACGGCCATCATGCGCCCTTCAAAGAGCGTGATGGATCTGGAGCTGAAGTCGGTCAAGAAGAAATACAAAGATCGCAGATTTGCTGCGGGCGTTGATCGTGAGCTGGTCGAAAAGGGCGCTCAGATGATCGATATGCCGCTGGATGACGTGATCGTGCATGTGATACTTGGCATGCGAGATGTGGCCGATGAGATAGGCCTTCGCGGCAACACGGAAACAGAATGACCAATCCAACCGGGAAGGGATGATTGCATGGCAATTCGTAGAGTGGAGCTTATTGTGCCGGCAGAGGACAACATGATGCTGGTCATTCGCCTGGCGACGATGGGCGTGATATCGCGCGCCAATCTGACGCTGGACAAGGCGGACGATCTGAAAATGGCGGTCGAGGAGGCAGCATCCTGCCTGATTCGGTTCTCCAAATGCGATCAAATCCAGCTGCAATACTTGCTGGGCGATGAGAAACTGCGCGTGCTTCTTTCGGGCGACAATTGCCTGCATTGCTGGGCTGAGCAGAAGAAGGATGAGCTATACACCATCCAATATATCCTCGAATCGATGGTGGATCAGGTGCAACTGTCCGGCACGGACGAAGGATTGACATCAATTGAACTGATCAAACAATTTGATTGACCAAGAGGTACAAATGAATATCAGCAGCGGCGTGAGAAAAAGTTCATATACCGCGGATTCGCCGTTCCATGCATACAAACAAAACCCGAACGAGGCGCTCCGCAACCAGATCGCAGAGTCCTATCTGCACATCGCGCGCATCATTGCGCTGCGATTTTCTGGCAAGGGCATCGAATACGACGATCTATATCAAGTGGCTTCATTGGCCTTGCTCAAGGCGGTGGAACGGTTTGATCCGGACGTTGGCGTGCTGTTTCAAAGCTATGCAACGCCCAAGATGGTCGGAGAGGTTAAAAACTATTTTCGGGACAAGCTGCATGTGATCAACATGCCCAGAAAGAGCAATACGCTCGTCAAGAGTCTTGAATCTGCACGCTCCGAGCTATCGCAGAAATTGCTGCGATCGCCGTCCTTTCAGGAGCTGGTGGATTATACGCATCTGCCCGAGACGGAGATCATCGAGGCGCTCGCGATGCAAGGCGCGATGTATCCGTCCTCGCTGGACAATCAGATTGGCGATGGCGAATCCAGCTTCAGCGCAATCGTTGGGGAAGAGGATCGTGAATACAATCAATTCGAACTGCGCGAAAGCATGCAACGGCTGATGGAACGGCTGGACGAAACTGCAAAGAGAATATTGCATGAACGCTATTTCAACGAGCGTAGCCAACGCGAGGTGGCCGAGGAGATGGGCGTTTCCCAGATGACCATATCGCGTGCCGAGCGCAGGGCGCTCAAACAGATTCGTGAAATGATGGAAGCCGAATAGGGGAGGAACCACAATATGACGCTTGGGTTTGTGGGCGCGGGCAACATGGCGGGTGCGATCATCAAAGGCGCTGTTGGCGCGGGCATCCTGAAGGGCGAGCAGATCCATGTGTATGATCTGGATACCGCAAAGCTTGACCAACTCGCGTCTGAACTGGGCGTGATCAAGCATGATTCATGCGACGCGTTGGTCGCTGGTTCAGATATGATCGTGATGGCGGTCAAGCCGCAGATTTTGGGCGGTGTGCTGACTGAGCAAAAGATGGGGCTTGCTGGGAAAGCGGTGATATCGATCGCTGCCGGATGGAGCGTGCAGATGCTGAAGGATGCACTGCCGAGCGATGCGCGCGTGCTGCGTGTGATGCCGAATACGCCCACATTGGTGTGCGCTGGGATGAGTGCATTGAGCAAGGATACCAGCCTGAGCGCCGATGAATCCAAGGCGGCTGAAGCGTTGTTTGGTGCGCTTGGGCGCGTGACATGGGTCATGGAGAGCCAGATGGAGGCCGTGACAGGCGTAAGCGGCAGCGGTCCGGCCTATGCCTATATGTTCATGGAAGCCATGGCAGATGGCGGGGTGCTGATGGGGCTTCCTCGGCAGCAGGCCACGGAGATGGCGGCGCAGACATTGCTGGGGGCGGCGCAGATGGTGCTTGAAACCGGGAAACACCCGGGCGAATTGAAGGACATGGTGTGTTCTCCGGGCGGCACCACGATTGCTGCGGTGCATGCGCTGGAAAAGGCGGGCGTGCGGGGCGGCGTGATAGATGCGGTGATCGCATCCGCTCGCAAGGCGCAGGAGATGAAAGCATGAAGGCCGTCACGCTGTACACCGACGGTGCATGCTCTGGAAATCCCGGCCCGGGCGGTTGGGGCGCGGTGCTGATCTATAAAAGCAAGCGGCTTGAGATGTCCGGATATGATCCGGCCACCACCAACAACCGCATGGAGCTGATGGCTGCCATTCAAGGATTGTCGGCGCTCAAGGAGCCTTGCCAGGTGGATCTGTATTCAGATAGTTCCTATCTGGTGAACGCATTTGAGAAGCATTGGTTGACCAACTGGCAAAAGCGCGGATGGCTCAAGGCGGACAAGAAGCCTGTAGAGAATCAGGATCTATGGCAGACATTGCTGACACTTTCTATGAAGCATCAGATCCATTGGCACAAGGTGAAGGGGCATTCGGACAACGTCGAAAACAACCGCTGCGACCAACTCGCCACGGGCGAAATCAAGCAAAAGCGCAAGGCCGAATCGCTGGATTGAGAAATCTATATATAGCAAAAGACGAAGCATATAAGCCTCGTCTTTTTTATTCTTAGTCTTTCATCTTACCATCCAGCAGCCCACTGAAATCCAGCGTATCAAAGTAATCCTCGGGCGTTTGCCGCCGTCTGATCATCTGGAAGTTGCCATCTTCTTTCAGCAGCACCTCAGGCGAGCGCAGCTTGCCATTGTAGTTATAGCCCATGCTGTGACCATGCGCACCCGTGTCATGGATCAGTACGATGTCGCCCATATCTATATGAGGCAGCATCCGATCGACAGCGAATTTGTCATTGTTTTCGCACAGCGCACCCACCACATCATACAGCGTATCGCAGGGTGCATCCTCCTTATCAACCACGGTGATGTGATGATACGAACCATACATCGCGGGCCGCATGAGATCCACCGCTGATGCATCCAATCCAATATAGTGCTTATAGATGTCCTTCTCATGGATCGCCGTGGTAACCAGATAGCCTGCCGGGCCAGTCATATAGCGTCCCAATTCGGTGGATATGCGCATATGCGGCATGCCATTCTGCTCGATCAGCTCGTGATAGGTCTCATGCACCTTGTCGCCGATCGCCTGAATGTCGGGTGCCTGCTCCTCCGGGTGATAGGGGATGCCAACGCCACCGGACAGGTTGATCATCTCAACGGCGATGGAGAACCTTTGCCGAATGCGCAGCGCCAGCTCCATCAGCGTGTGCGCGATGGCTGGATAATAGTTCATGTCCAGCACATTGCTGGCCAAAAAGCTGTGCAGTGCGAACCGCTTCACATTCTGCGTCAGCAGCGATTCAATCGCATCGAAAATCTGCCGTTCCGTCATGCCGAATTTGGACGTGACAGGCGTACCCATCACCGAATCATTCACCCAAAACTGTCCGCCTGGGTTGAACCGAAGGCAGACCAGCTCGGGCAAACCACCGTTTTCGCGCAGCGAATCGATGTGCGTATAATCATCCAAATTGATGATCGCGCCCAGCTTGCGCGCATAGGCGAATTCCTCGCCGGGCGTCATATTGGACGAGAACATGATCTGTTCACCCTTGAACCCGCACGCCTCCGCCAGCATCAGCTCCGTCATGGATGCACAATCCACGCCGCAACCCTCCTGCTGAAGGATCTTCAAAATATAGGGATTGGGCGTGGCCTTCACGGCGAAATATTCGCGAAAGCCCGGATTCCATGCGAACGCCTTGTTCAGCGCGCGCGCATGCTCCCGAATGACGCGCTCGTCATACAGATGAAATGGGGTAGGGATCTCTGCGATGATTTTACGCAGAATCTGCCCGTCTGGCGTGGATTTGGTCATCTTGTGTGCACCTCGATCATGTATGTTTATGCATTGAAATGGATCCCTATCAGTCTACTAAAGTGCGCCCCGCTTGTCAATGCGTATCGGGGCAGATCGCATGTAATTCTTTTGAAAACTGGCGATTTTTCGATGATAATTCGTTGCTTAACGCGCGTTTCATTGTTCAGACGGAACAGATGTGCTATAATGAATTCATATGCTTAGTCCCAAGGAGGATGTCACATTGAATTTGAGCGATCGCATCGATTCTGTTCTGATGCAGGTACAAAAACCCGTGCGCTATATGGGCGGCGAATTTGGCAGTGTCATGAAGGATCCTGCCGATATTTCGGTGCGCTATGCATTTTTGTTTCCGGATGTATACGAGGTCGGGATGTCGCATTTGGGCATGAAGATCCTGTATCATGCGATGAACCTGCGAGAGGACACCTGGTGTGAGCGTGTGTTCACGCCCTGGGTGGACATGGAACAGCAGATGCGCGAGCACCAGTTGCCGCTGTTTTCGCTCGAATCGCGCACGCCCATCTCAGAATTTGATCTGCTGGGCATCACGCTGCAATACGAGATGAGCTATACCAACATCCTGACATCGCTCGATCTGGCGGGCATTCCGCTTCGTCAGAAGGATCGAACGGATGGGCCATTTGTGATCTGCGGTGGGCCATGCGCCTATAACGCCGAGCCGATCGCCGATTTTGTGGATCTGATCGTGCTGGGGGACGGGGAGCAGATCACGCTGGATCTGCTGGATGTGTATAAGGATTGGCGTTCTTCGGGCGCAGCGCGCGAGGAATTCTTGAAGATGGCGGTCAAACTGCAGGGCGTGTATGCGCCTTCATTGTATGATGTCACCTATCACACGGATGGCACGATCGAATCCGTGCTGCCAAAACGCAATAGCGGTGCGCCAGAGCGTGTATACAAGGCACTCGTGAACGACCTGAATGGGGCAGATTTCCCCGATCAATTGATCGTTCCGTATGGCGAAGTGGTGCACAATCGCATCATGTTGGAGATATTCCGTGGCTGCACGCGCGGCTGCAGGTTCTGTCAGGCCGGGATGATCTATCGCCCCGTGCGGGAGCGCTCTGTAGAGCGACTGATGGGGCTTGCGGAGACGCTGGTTCACAACACAGGCTATGACGAAATATCCTTGATGAGCCTATCGAGCGGCGATTATTCCTGCTTGCCTGAGCTGGCGGGCGATATGATCACCAAATTTATCGACAAGAGGGTCAAGGTATCGCTTCCCTCGATGCGCATTGATTCCGTGATCAAGGACACCTTGGCACAGACGCAGAAGGTGCGCAAAACGGCGCTCACATTGGCGCCCGAGGCGGGCTCGCAGCGGCTTCGCGACGTGATCAACAAGGGCGTGACGGAGGAGGATTTGATCCGCTCGGTGCATGATGCGTTTGAGCAGGGTTGGTCATCGGTCAAGCTGTATTTTATGATCGGGCTGCCCACCGAGACCGATGAGGACGTGATGGGCATTGTGGATCTTGCGAGCAAGGTGCAGCGCCAATATTTTTCGATTCCGAAATCGCAGCGCGCGCCCGGGCTTCGAATCACGGTCAGCGCTTCCGTGTTTGTGCCCAAGCCATTCACGCCATTTCAATGGTCGCCGCAGCTGGACCGCGAGACCATCGTGCATCGTCAGGGCATGCTCAAGCATGAGCTGTCCCGCATCAAGGGCGTGGATTTCAAATACCATGCGCCCGATCTCAGCTTCACGGAGGCAGTTTTCGCAACGGGTGATCGCAGGCTGGGGGATGTGCTGGAGCTCGCCTGGTCGCTTGGGTGCAGGTTTGAGGGCTGGAGCGAGCAATTCCGATATGATCTGTGGATGCAGGCGTTCCGCGAGCTAGATGTGGATCCGTGCTTTTATGCATGCAGGACCCGCGATACAGATGAGACGCTGCCTTGGGATCACCTGGATGCGGGCATTGATAAGGAATTCCTGCTCAGGGAATGGGACAGGGCGCAGCAGGCGCTCATCACACCAGATTGTAGAAAAGGCTGCGCGAACTGCGGAATGAAACGATATGAAGGGGCATGCCTATGAGGATTTTGTTCGAATTTGAGAAGCATGCCAGGCTGCGGTTTATCTCGCATTTGGATCTGCAGCGATTCATGCAGATGGCGCTTCGGCGCACGAATCTGCCCGTTGCTTATTCGCAGGGATTCAATCCGCATCCGCAGATGAACTTTGCTTCGGCATTGGCGATGGGGTGGACATCCGATTGTGAGATCCTAGATGTTAAAATGGCAGAGGACATCACAGAGGATTTCGCGCATCAGCAGATGGCGGCGGCGCTCCCACCTGATCTGCCGCTAAGGCGCGTGCGCTGCGTGGATGATTCGCATCCCAAAACAATGGCAATCCTCATGATGGCGGATTACGAGATCACACTGGCAGGGGATGGAGCAGAGCAGGTCGTGAATGCGATCCCCGGTTTCTTGGCAGAAACAGAAGTATTGGCCATGCGAAAGACGAAATCTGGCGAAAAACAGACCGACATCCGACCGATGTCTGTTATGTTGAAATCTATACAGACCGATGTCGGTTTTCGAATCGATGCGCGTCTCATGCTCAAAGAGACTGCGACATTGAAACCTGATTTGCTGCTCAAGGTATTTGCAGAGCGAGCAGGACTAGCGGACTTGCCTGCTGCTGTCAATATTCATAGAACGAAGTTGCTGGGTCTTGATCAAAGTTGTCAGCCCAAGGATCTGTTTATCCTATAATATCCAAATACAAATCAACATTTGTTTGCTATAGTTGATGAGGGTATAAGATGCAAAAACGATTGCTGTTATCAAGCAAAGACAAGCTTCTTCAGCTGGCTGTAATGGAAGACGGCGAGCTGATGGAGCTATATACGGAACAAGCCGGATCTGAGTCGCTGGTTGGGAACATCTATCTTGGGCGCATTGACAATGTGCTGCCCGGGATGCACGCCGCGTTTGTGGATATCGGACTCGACAAAAACGGCATGCTCTCCCTATCCGATATCGCGGTACCAGAGGCGAAGCAGGCGATCGAAGGAACGAATAAGCCACTTAAACCGGGCAACGAAATAATTGTGCAGGTGTTTAAGCAACCGGGCGGGGAGAAGGGGGTGCGGCTTACATGCCACATCTCGCTCCCAGGGAAAACAATGGTTTTGATGCCGACAGTGCACTATATCGGTATATCCAAGAAAATCACGGACGATGATGAGCGCGCCAGGCTGCGTGCCATCGCAAATGAGCTGTGTGAATCGAAGATGGGTCTCATCATTCGAACCGCTGCCGAGGGCATGGTGCAGGAAGAGCTATATCAAGAGGCGCAGGCGCTCATAGCCCAATGGAACGAGATCTCATCGCGCGCACAATATGCCAAACCGCCCAAGCTACTGCATGAAAACCTGAATCTGGCGCAGCGCGCGGCGCGCGACATGCTGCTGCCTGATGTAGAAGAACTAATCGTGGACGATCCCGCGGTGTTTGCACAAATTGAGCAGCCCATGGTGCGTTTGCACAGTTCAGAAATTGATCTATTCACGCTTCATCGCGTTGAGTCGCAGATCGAAAAGGCGCAGCAGCGCCGCGTTTGGCTTGATTGTGGCGGATATATTGTGATCGATAAGACAGAGGCCATGACGGTGATCGATGTCAACACGGGCAAATTCGTTGGGAAGAACAACATCGATGAAACGATGCTGAAGATCAATTGTGAGGCGGCTGTAGAGATCGCAAAGCAGCTACGTTTGAGGGACATCGGCGGCATCATCATCATCGATTTCATCGATATGGAATCCTCGAAATGCGCCGAAACGCTGCTGGAAACCTTCGCGAATGCGCTAAAACGAGACCGAAGCAAGACCAATCTACATGGAATGACCAAGCTGGGGTTGGTGGAAATGACACGAAAGAAGATGGGCGTTGGCAGTCCGTTGAACCGCGCACCATCAAAGGAGAAACGATGAGCAAGCGACCAATCGTGACCGAGCAAGAGCTATCCGAGCAGCGCCTTCATATGCAGAAAGTGCATGACATGAAGGAGGCTGACGCGCCGAAATATCACATCGTGACATACGGCTGCCAGATGAATGTGCGCGATTCTGAGACCATCGCTGGCATGCTGGAGCAGATGGGCTATTCCGCCGCAAGCCGCAAGGAAGACGCGGATTTGGTGCTATATAACACCTGCTGCGTGCGCGAAAATGCGGAAAATCGCGCGCTGGGCAATGTGATCTGGCTCAAGGAGCTCAAAAAGACGAAGCCCGAGCTGCTCATCTGCGTGGGTGGCTGTATGATGCAGGAGGACGGCGTGGCCGATCGCCTGATTCAGGCGTATCCGTTCATCGATCTGATCTTTGGCACGCACAATTTGCATCGTTTCCCGCAGCTTCTGCATCGCACGCTGGATCAGCGCACGCAGGTATGCGAGGTGCTTGAGACAGATGGAGAGATCGCGGAGGGCTTGCCCGTCAAGCGCAACAGTGCGCATTCGGCATACATCACGATCATGTACGGCTGCAACAATTTCTGTTCCTATTGTATCGTGCCTTACGTGCGTGGGCGAGAGCGATCGCGCGATGCGGAGCTGATCCTGAGTGAAGCGCAGCAGCTTATGGACTCGGGGGTGCAGGAGATCACGCTGCTTGGGCAAAACGTGAATTCCTATGGTGGCGGTGGCGCAGCATTTGCGGAGCTACTTTATCGATTGGATAAGATGGGCGTGCCGCGCATCCGTTTCATGACATCCCATCCGAAGGATCTGTCTGATGAGCTGATCGCCGCCTATAAGGAGCTTCCGCGCCTGATGAATTCGCTTCATCTGCCGGTGCAGGCGGGGAACGATCTGATCTTAGATCAAATGAACCGCAGATATTCTCGCGCGCACTATCTGGATTTGGTGCGCAAGCTTCGGGATGCTGTGCCCGACATTGGCCTTACGAGCGATATCATTGTTGGGTTCCCAGGGGAAACAAAACAAGAGTTTGAGGACACAATGTCTCTCGTGGAGCAGGTGCGATATGACGCGGCATTCACGTTCATTTATTCGCCACGCGCAGGCACCAGCGCTGCAAAAATGACCGATCCCACGCCGATGAAGGAGAAGTCAGAGAGGATCGAGCAGCTCATCGCATTGCAGCAGCAGATCGGGCAGGAGATTCTAAGCGAGCAGATCGGCCTGACTCAAACGGTGTTGGTCGAGGGCGAATCCACGCGCAATCCAGGCGCCATCTGCGGCAAGACGGAGCGCGGACACATGGTCAATTTCCCGGGAAATGTGGATCTTACAGGAAAATTGATCCCAGTACGGATCATCAGTGCCGGTCGCAACACGCTGCGCGGCGAAATGCAATCATGAATCATATAGGAGGACAAAGAGCATGAACATGGTATTTCAGAAGACCAGGGAATTGGGTGAGGCGCTGCTGGCCAGCGAGGAATATCTGCACATGAAGCAGGTGGAGGAGCGTGCGATGGCCAATGTCGACGCCGCCGAGACGATGGGGAAGTATCTTGAGATCAAGCAGCAGTTGGAAGACATGCTGATGTCGGAGGATCCGGATCCGGAGCAGCTCAGGGAGCTGTCCCAGCAGATGGATTCTCAGCAGGAGCATCTGCAAATGATTGATGACATCCAAGAATTGACTGAGGCGCGTGAGGGCTTTTCCGGGTTGATCGAGCAGGTGAACAAGGTGCTCAAATTCATCATCACAGGCCAGATGGATGATCCGGAAGAGGCAGCTGGTTGTGCCAGCGGATGCGAAGGCTGCGCCGGCGGATGCGGCCATAACCATCATCTAAACTAATACGTCACATCGGCGTGAAGTCTTTCACGCTTGAGATACGGAGGAGACGCGCATGGCAATCACGCCCATGATGCAGCAATATCTGAACATCAAAGAGCAGCACCAGGACGCAATCCTGTTCTTTCGGCTGGGCGATTTCTATGAGATGTTCTTTGATGACGCTCACTTGGCGAGCAAGGAATTGGAGCTAACGCTGACTGGCAAGGATTGCGGGCTCTCTGAGCGCGCGCCCATGTGCGGCGTGCCGTTTCATTCCGCGGATGTCTATATCAGCCGCCTGATCGCGAAGGGGTATCGCGTCGCGATCTGCGAGCAGGTGACCGACCCACTGGATTCAAAGGGGCTGGTTGAAAGGGCCGTTGTTCGCGTTGTTACGCCGGGCACCGTGATCGAAACGGATATGTTGGACGAACAAGAACCCAGCTATATCATGGCCGTATTCATCAAAAAACAGCGCGCGGGCATTGCGTTTTGCGATGTGTCAACGGGCGAATTCTACGTATATGAGACAAGCGATGTGAATCAGCATCTGGTCGATGAGATCAGCCGCATTGCGCCGCGTGAGCTGCTCAGTTGTCAGCTGGATCAGCTGGATGTGTTGAAAATGACAGATCATACGCCGCTGATCAGCGAATTGGCCCCTGAATCGTTTGAATATGCCAAGATGGGCAAGCAGCTGGCGCACCATTTTGGCTACAAAGACGTGGCGGAGATGGAGCTCACGGATGTGAAGCTGGCCGTCAGCGCGGCCGCTGCGTTGATGCAATATCTGAGTGATACGCAGAAGAACGCGCTTGGGCATATCATGCAGATTCGGCGCTACGAGCAGCAGGGACACCTCACACTGGATCGCGTGGCCAGCCTCAATTTGGAGCTGACACAGGCGCTTCGCACCCATTCGCGCAAGGGTTCGCTGCTTTGGCTGATGGACAAGACCATCACATCCATGGGCAGTCGCATGCTTCGAAGCTGGATCGAGCAGCCACTGCAGGATCAACCGTCCATCGAGGGACGTTTGGATGCGGTTGCCTCATTGAAGGATGACATCATGCGCGCCGATGCGCTGCGGGACGTGCTGAAATCGGTGTACGATATTGAGCGACTGCTCAGCAAAATTGCCTATGATACCATCAATGCACGGGACTGCTTGTCGCTGAATTCGTCGCTCAAGGCCGTGCCCGAAATGAAGCAGCTGCTTTCCGGACTATCCAACGCACAAATCGAACAAATTCAAGAGCAGCTTGATCCGATGGATTCGATCAGTATGCTGCTGGAGAAGGCGATTTCAGAGGATGCGCCGCTTAGCGTAAAAGACGGCGGCATGATCAAGCAGGGGTATTCCGAGGAACTGGACAAGCTCAGATCGGCATCGACAGACGGCAAGAATTGGCTGGCGGCGCTGGAACAACAGGAGCGCGAGGCGACTGGCATCAAGAATTTGAAGATCGGGTTCAATCGCGTGTTTGGCTACTATATTGAGGTCACGAAATCGTTTTATGAGCTGGTTCCGTATCGCTATGCGAGGAAGCAGACGCTCGCCAACTGCGAGCGGTTCGTCACGCAGGAACTAAAGGAGATTGAAAAGAGCGTGCTGGGCGCAGAGGACAACGCGGTTCGGCTGGAGTTTGAGCTGTTTACGCAGATTCGAACCCAATTGAAAACAGCGCTTTCCACTTTGTCCAAGACGGCGCAGGGGATCAAGACGCTGGATGCGCTGCTTTCGCTGGCTCAAGTGGCCATCGAGAATGGCTATTCGCGCCCCAAATTGAATGACGAAGGACGCATTCATATCGTTGACGGGCGACACCCGGTGGTGGAGCAATCCATCGGGCAGGAGCGCTTTGTGCCCAATGATACCGAGCTTGACATGCAGAGCCGCGTGATGATCATCACCGGCCCCAATATGGCGGGCAAAAGCACCTACATGCGGCAGGTGGCGCTGATCGTGCTGATGGCGCACATGGGCAGTTTCGTGCCGGCCAAGAGCGCTGATATCCCGCTGACCGATCGTATCTTCACGCGCGTCGGCGCATCGGACGACCTGTATGGCGGGCAATCCACCTTCATGGTGGAGATGACCGAGCTGGCCTCGATCCTGAAGCATGCGACGCCCAAGAGCCTACTGATATTGGATGAAGTGGGGCGTGGCACCAGCACATTTGATGGGCTTAGCATCGCATGGGCGGCAGTGGAGCACATCGCGGGGCCGAAATGCGGCGCAAAGACGCTGTTTGCCACGCATTATCATGAACTGTCCGAGCTGGAAGGGCAATTGGAAGGCGTGGTGGACTATCGTATCACAGCCAAGGAGCATGGAGATGATGTCATCTTCCTGCGCAAGATTGTGCGGGGCGGCGCCGATCGCAGCTATGGCGTTGCGGTGGCTTCTCTTGCTGGGCTTCCCAATTCGCTGATCTCTCGCGCACGCCAGATCATGGCGCGGCTTGAGGTTGGCAGCGAATTCCAGGGCGGCATCGGCAAGAGCATCCTGAACGAAAAAAAGAACACCGGCAATCGTCAGGTGGAGTTGATTGACTATCGCCCGATGGAGCTGGTGGAGGAGATACAGAATTTGGACGTGCTGAGCATGTCGCCCATCGATGCGCTGAATACGCTGTTTTCGCTGAGCGAGAAAGCGCGTCATCTATAGGCATACAAGGGAGGTTATGTGCATGCCGATTCGCATATTGGATGCCATCACGGTGGGACAGATTGCCGCGGGTGAGGTGGTCGAAAGGCCGTCATCCGTAGCGAAAGAATTGATCGAGAACTCGCTCGATGCAGGAGCTACCGCCATCACGATAGAGATTCGGGAGGGCGGCAATGACTATCTGCGCGTAACCGACAACGGATCTGGGATTGCACATGGCGAGGTCAAGTTGGCCTTTGAAAACCATGCCACTTCCAAGCTGGGGAGCGGCAAGGATCTGGATAGCATCATGACGCTCGGATTTCGCGGAGAGGCATTGCCTTCGATCGCAGCGGTATCCAAGGTGGAGATCAATACCCGCCAAAAAGGGCGCGAAACCGGCATTAGAATGAGAATCCGGGGCGGAGAAATCGACAATTTAGACGAGGCGGGATGCCCGGAGGGCACGACAATCATCGTGCGCGATCTATTTTATAACATCCCCGCGCGCAGGTCATTCCTAAAGCGCGGCACCTATGAGGCCGGCATCATCGTGGATCTGGTTGAAAAGATGATTCTTGGCAATGTCAAGGTGTCCATTCGCCTCATCAGCAATGGAAAGACGGTGCTAAATAGCTTCGGCGATGGGAACATCACACATGCGGCGCTCGCGGTATATGGACGCGAGAATGCAGCCAAGATGATGGCCGTCGATGTATCCGAAGGCGGGATGAGGATGTATGGTTTGATCGGCGTGGGGGAATGCGCGCGTGCGAATCGATCCCAGCAATCCTTCTTCATCAACAACCGCCTGGTTCGCTGCCCGATGCTGGCGCAGGCGTTTGAGGAAGCATGCAGGGGCAGGGTGATGATCGGGATGCACCCGATCTGCGCACTGCATGTCGATATTCCGATGCAATCTGTGGATGTCAATGTGCATCCAAATAAGCTGGAAGTGCGCTTCAAGGACGAAGAGTTCGTCCTCCAAAAAGCAACGGCATTGTTTGAGCAGGCGCTAAAATCAGAAGGTATGCTGAATTTGGAGAGCGTGACGGCGAAGAAGCCTCCGGTTTTTGAAAGACCGCCGATCCAGTATTTGAATCAGAATAGCAATCCATCACCACAGACCGAAGTCTCTAATAATCAGACTGAAGTCTCAAATGGGCAGACCGAAGTCGTTAACAAACAGACTGATGTACAGTATGAAGAGACCGATGTCGGAATTCATAAGGATGCCGCTACTGTTGTTCCTACACAAATCATACAACAAGAATTTCCATCATCATCATCATCCTACAGCTTAAAAGAGAGCTATGCGCCGGCACCATCCTATTTGAGCAAACCAAGGCCAGTGGATGCAGATTCCATGCCAACTGATACAAAGAAAGCAGATCATTCCGACCTTGGCTATAAGTTGGTAGGGGTAGCATTCAATACGTATGTATTCATTGAAGTCAAAGATGATGTACTCATCATCGATCAACATGCAGCGCACGAGAGACTTCTATATGAAAAGTATAAAGTAATGCTGGAGAAGGGCAATGCATCGCAGCAGCTGCTCACTCCGATCGTGATTGAGCTGTCCAAATATGAGTACAATCTATTGATCGACAACCAGACATTGCTGGATGAGATCGGTTATGAGATCGAGCCGTTCGGTGAACGAGCGATCCAGATGCGCGCCGTGCCGCATGTGCTAGGCAAGGCAGATCTGAAACCACTGTTTATGTCCATGCTCGAGCATCTGGATCAATTGAAGGGCGCCACCTTTGAGCGCAGGCGCATAGATATCATCAAGTTTTCATGCAAACGCGCCGTGAAGGCGGGCGATCGGCTGACGGAAGATGAAATCACCACATTGATTCACGACATGATGCAAAGCGATGCGCCGCCCACATGTCCGCACGGCAGGCCGGTTGTGAAAACAATGAGCAAGGCATCCATCGAACGCATGTTCAAACGTCAATAATATGGAGGAAACCATGAAATCGTTGCTTGTGCTGTGCGGACCCACTGCCTCGGGCAAATCCGCTTGTGCGCTGAACATCTGCGCACGCCTAGGCGGCGCGCTGGTATCATGCGATTCCATGCAGCTATATAAAGGCATGGACATCGGCACTGCAAAGCCGTCCGCAGAGGAGCGCAGCAGCGTGCCGCACTTCATGCTGGATATGATAGAACCAGATCAAACGTGTTCCGCGGCCATGTATCGGGCGATGGCGAAACCCACCTTGGATTCCTTATTTGAAAGGAACGTTCAGCCCGTTTTGTGTGGGGGAACGGGGCTTTATATTGATGCACTGACCAAGCCGCTTGGATTCGCAATCGAAGGAGATACCGAATATCGCAACCAATTGTCTGCGCTCTCCAAAGAGCAGCTGCATCAGATGCTGACCGAAATCGATCCAGATTCAGCAAACCGACTACATGTCAACGACACGCGGCGCGTGATCCGTGCGCTCGAGGTGCACGCGATCACCGGGCAGACGCTCACCGAGCGCAATAGGCTGGATGCTGAACGCCCAGGGGACTATCCCGCGCAGCTGTTTGCATTGGATTGGCCAAGAGAAATGTTATATGATCGGATCAATCGGCGCGTGGATGAGATGATGGAAAGGGGATTGCTGCAGGAGGTGGCGCGGCTGCTCGATAGCGGACTTTCGGCTGGCGGCACTGCAATGCAGGCCATCGGATACAAGGAGTTGGTGCAGGTATTGAGAGGGGATAGTTCGCTTTCGACTGCTGTCGAACGGATCAAGCAGGCGACCCGCAACTATGCAAAACGCCAGCTCACCTGGTTTCGGCGGGACAAACGGGTGCATTGGATTCCTGCGCAGGATAGGCCAATCGATCTGATTGCACAGGAAATCATCGATATATTGGGAGGAGAAACATCATGAATAAACCCCTTCGCAGGTGGGTATGGGGCTCGAATGCCGTGCTGAATATGCGCGATTTGGGCGGGTATGTGTGCGATGGCGGCACGACACGCTATGGTGTGGTGCTCAGGTCCGATCAATTGAACGGACTGGATCGCGAGGAGATGGATTTGCTGGTGGAGCGCGGACTGACGGACGTGATTGATCTGCGCAGCGAGAGCGAGCGCACGCGACATCCGAATGATTTCGAGGGTCACGAGAGCGTGAAGATGCACACGGTCGTGCTCAATCACAACGAGGATGAGTTCCAATTCTCGCCATTTGATTTCAGCTGCATGGGTGAAATGTATCTGATGATGGCGGATGCGAATGCTTCTGAATATGCGCGCATGCTGCGCGTGATCGCGGATGCGAAGGGCATTAGCGTTGTGCATTGCATGGCCGGGAAGGACAGGACGGGCATCGTTTGCGCGCTGCTTCTGCTGCTGCTAGGCGTGGATAAGCGCGACGTGGTGGCCGATTATCAGGTGAGCATGACGTATCTGGGCGAGCATCTGATGGGCACATTCGCTACGGATGATGTCAACATGCCGCAATATATGGCATCGTCCGAGCCGAAGAACATGTGGATGCTGGTCGATCACCTTGAAACCGTGTATGGCGGCGCTGAGGCGTATCTCAGGAAGCATGGACTGCGTGATGAGGATATCGACAAGCTGCGCCAGAAGATGATTGAGCAATAACAGAATCAGCCGCTTTCA